>JAEOTL010000113.1 GCA_016839845.1 Promethearchaeota archaeon | reverse complement strand
TCTTATGTCGAGTTATATTCATAACTCTATTCTAATATTTGGGTTGGGGTTGCTGGAAAGTTGTATGTGTTATTAAAATCAGAAGTTGAAGTTATTGATTTTGGTAAAAACTTCATAAATAAGAGAATTTACTGTCCATTTTGCAAGAATAGTATGCTAAAAATTTTAGATTCAAATAATTTTTATAATAAATATCAATGTTGGTATAAAGATTGTGAGAATAATAACATACCATTTATTGTATTAAATGAATTCCTTCAATATGAGCACTTATTTAAAACTGAATGTGAAAATTGCGGAGAATCTTATAATCGCGAATTGAATATTAACGGGAATAATGGTTTATATATAAATTTCGGCTGTAGTGAAATTAGTTGCAAGACAAAATTAAACCCTTACCGATACAATATATATCGGGGTGATTGGGAAGGGGTTCCTCCACCATTTTTAGAACATACTCACAATACAAATCTCAAAAAGGCAAAAAGCATTAATAATGGGGGCACAACTCAAGAATTTCGGGTGATTAATACTAATCTACAAGATTTAATTACATCAGACTTAAAAAAAACTTCGAATCATTCCCTAAAGATAGAAGAAATGCCCCTATTAGATATGGAAGAAAAACAATTTAACAAATTTTTAAAATATCACAAAGGCAAAGTAGTAGTTATGGTAGATCTTCCTGATTTCATAAGATCTTTACGAGATATAATCCCATTTAATTTTGAATTTGTTTTGGAGAAAGCACATGCATTATTGTTGGAATTGATTAAAAGTTATTTTCGCGTTACTAAAGAATACGTAATTCACTATTTCTCATACCCATACGAAGATCTTGAGCTCCCTAATAAACAAATAATTAATTTTTGCTTAAACAATCGGGATAAAGAATATTTTCATATTTTAAATATCCCTAATGATCAAGTTAGTAGTACTATTGACAATTATTTAATTGCAATAGGGGTAGGAATTCTAGAAAGATACGAAATTAAAGGTTTTATGATAGTCTGCAATAATAAAGATTACTTTCCTCTTATGCGATTAGCATCTTATAAACATGCTAAATCCAGAATACTCGGGATTAACACTCCCAAGATTTACGAAAAGTATAATATCCCAACCATGAAATTCCTTAGAATAATCAAATTTTTTGAAATTCCATCTTCTTAAACTTTACCTTTAATCATTCTTTTAATCCTCTTACCAATTAATCTCTCCTTTGCCCCCCGAAATTTTTTTGAATTGATATGAATTGCCGTGAATTCGATTGTTATATTGGCTTTAAAGTAGTTAGGAAAATTAAATTAAAACGTTTAGGAATGATGGGGCTTCACATCATTTTCAAGCAGTAAAGAACTTGGAAAAGATGAAGGAAATAGGTCTCGAAGAATGTATCAAGCAAAAAAAGAAGCCAAGTTATGTATAAACAAAATTTTTAGGATAAGATGTATTTTATACCATAATTGTGTAATTAAATTAGAATTTTATTTAATTAATTAGCTTAAGTTTTAAACTGGCGATTTATTCATGGTAGAAGAATTTGATATTGGGGAAGCACCTAAAGAAATAATTGGTCGAGGAACGTGGATTGATAAATTAGCTCTTGCAGTTATAGATAGGAAAGATAGCTTAAAAGGGAAACATCCTTCAATCATTCGGACTGAAAGCGGACTAGGAGCTTCAGGATTTCCACATATTGGTTCTTTTGCTGATGCTTCAAGAGCTTATGCGTTTAAGTTAGCGTTAGAAGATCAAGGAAGGGAATCTGAGTTTTTAGCGTTTGCTGATGATATGGATGGGTTGCGAAAAGTTCCTGCTGGAACACCTCCAGAATTGGAGGAACATCTTGGGAAACCGGTTTCAATAATCCCCGATTTATGGGGCTGTCATGAGAGTTATGGGCAACATATGGCCTCCTTACTTATTGATGCTCTAAATATAGCGGGAATTGAATTCACTCCCGTATCTGCCCATGATTTATACACTACTGGGAAAATGGCTCCTCAAGTTATTAAACTCTTAACTAACGCAAAATTGGCAGGTGAAATTATAAAAGAAACTACCGGTTCAGAGAAGTATATTGATCAAATACCGTATCACGCAATATGTGAGCAATGTGGAAAGATCTACACCACCAAAGCAATAAATTTTGATGTTGAAAAAGGAAAAGTTGAATATATATGTGAAGGGGAGGAAATTAAGGGTAAAATGCTTAAGGGGTGCAACCATCACGGATGGTCAGATATTTCCAAAGGTGAAGGAAAACTTACGTGGAAAGTGGAATTCGCAGCGCGATGGGATTTGCAGCAAATAGATTTTGAAGCATACGGTAAAGATATCTTCGAGTCGGTAAAGTGTAATGATAAAATCTGTCAAGAAGTATTCAATTATGAACCACCTAGTCATGCTAGATATGAAATGTTTCTAGATAAGGGTGGGACAAAAATATCGAAATCCAAAGGAAATGTCTTTACCCCACAAGATTGGTTTAAGTATGGCTCATCTCAATCATTAGCTCTTTTAACCTACAAACGGATGGTAGGAACGAGAACTCTATCGGTGGATGATATCCCAACATATATGAAAGAAATAGATTATTTAGAGGATCTGTATTTTGGTAGGGTGAAGGAGAAGAACCAATTCCGCAAAAAAAACTTAATGGGGCTATTTGAATATTGCTGGCATCTGAAACCCCCCCAAAAACCTTCAAGCCATATCCCTTATAACCTTTTAGTAAATGTTATCACAGTTGCGCCTGAAACTGCTCGAGAAGATTTCATTGATTCAAGGTTGAGATTATATGGGTATTTAAAGGAAGACACATCTCTAGACGAGATTGCTGATAGGGTTAATTTCGCTTCAAATTGGGTTAATGATTTCAAAACTTTGGAAGAAACGGAGATAGAGTTATCTAGTGAGGAAAAGAAGGCAATTTCAATGCTAATTAAAACAATTGAGAGTATAACTGATGCAGACGCTATCCAAACTGCAATTTTTGAAACTGCTAGAGCCAATCAGATAAAACCCAGGGACTTTTTTAAAATATTATATCAGATATTACTAAATTCTAACCGTGGACCCAAGCTGGGCCCCTATATTTCTACAATGGGTGTAAAAAACGTAATAAAATCATTAGAGCGTTATGTTGGGGCTTAACACTTGCATATCTGTTTTTTTTATTTTGATTTTTTTGAATAAAACGAGAAACTTAATGTAGGTCTATGTTTAAAAAGTAATCGGAATTAAATTTCTTTAGTGAAAGAATAATGGGACAAATAATTTCTCGATGTGGTAACTTATGTTCAGAATGTCCTTGGTCTATGAGCATGCGTAAAAAAATCGGTAAGGAAGATTGGGACAAATATTCTAAAGAAGTTAAGAAATATACGGGATACAAGCCAATTAAATATGAATGGGAAGGTTGTGTAGGGTGCTTAACTCCTAATGAAGATCTACCAAACCACCCTTTCTTTAATTTCTTGAAAACATGTCGTACCAGAAAATGTGGAACCCATAACGAAGTTGATAATTGTGCGTACTGTGGGAGATTCCCGTGTGCGAATACCGTGGCTAGGAACGATTATACCCTTGAAAAAGTGTCTGAAAAAATAGGGAGTAAAATTTCTGCCAAAACCTACGAGCAGTATATTAAAATGTTTGACGCAATGACAAATCTTAAGAGCTTACGGGCTGAATTGAAGGATAATCAGATTAAAAATCCTAAACCCATTTCTAAAAAAAAGGTCATTACTACCTTAAATGGTGAATTTAAAAATGAAAATTTCAAAGGAATTTACGAGAAATTTATGGAAATTGCCAATTCTAATTTGGGTATTAAAGGAATCGATACGGTTGCAGGTTACGAACAGTATTTGCAAAGAAAAGATTTTCTCTGGAGATTTATCTGGATTTTAGGATTATTTGGAACAATTAAGGAAAATACCCTAAGAATCAACAGTGTTACCCTTTATGAGAATCGAAAACCAATAACTCTTCCGAGCAATGAGGAACAATGGGCCGTTTACTTTAAAATTTTAATGCACTTTGGGATCGACGTCGAATTAGAGATAGTAACAGACAAATTATACACTCCTGGAGGGTACATGCGAGCAAGAACACCTAAAACCAATGAACCCACCTATATCCTCAATATGAAAGTTACTCCCGATCTTCAAGAATACTCTTTTTTTAAAGTATTGAACCAAGTCATATCTGAGCTACAAAATAAGACAGGAAAACGTGCGTTTTCCAACTTTAAGAAATTAAATTTCAATTCGCTTATTAAGAATGGACAATAAAGAAAAAAAAAAGATTAAATAATATTATACTCTAACCCTTAACTTTTTTAGCCAACTGGACTGCTATTGGGATTAAGGTTTTGGTATCCATCGCTGGCTCGATTTTAAAGAATTTAAATATTCCTGGTTTAGCAATTCTCCATGCATTCACATTGTTCATTAGAGCTTCAACACTCTCCGCTTCTGATACTGAAATACCCCACATTCCGGGAGCCATATACCAGGCAAGCGTTTCAACTCCTTCAGCAGGATACAGTTTTCGTTTCATAAGATCGACTCCGACTTCTGCCAGTTCAGATGGATCATATTCTGGATTAAGTTCAAAATATGCAATAAATCTCATTTTTTTTCAGATCTCTTTTCATTTCTTATTAGATTTCGAAGATGTAATCCATTTGATTACATCAATTCTAAAGTAATGTACTCAATAATTTAAATCTTAGTCGAAGCAGGATCTAAATGATTCATGAAAAGAATTGTAGATCTCTCACATAATAGTTAATGATCCACTGAAGCAGATCGGTTCCTTTATACGGTGTCCATGCCGTCCACGTATCGGATGGGATAAATCCATGGTCGACCATTAGATCGGGGAATGGGCCAATATCACTCCCATTCCATTCTATATTCGCAGTAATAATCGTTCTTCCCTTAGGGTTCTCTGTCTCTGGAATCTTTATTGTCATGGGGATTTCCTTTACCGATTTGGGGTTGACTGTAAATATTTCATTTTTGAATTCTGAAGTCCAATTATCAGGCAGATTTAATTCAACTTCTATAGTGGATTCCTTTTCTAGAAAATTTTTCACAACTAAACTAGTTTTACATGTACCCCCTGGTTTAGAAATTATTCGTACTGGTTTAAATGATATCCAATTTGGATCAAAACCCATATTGGGGTTCTCTTGAGCTACGAGTTCCGCAATGATTGATTCATATTGGGAAACATGATCTCTGTAGCTTTGCAATAATTGTTTGTCCACTTTAAAAAATCCGTAATGGCTTATTGCTATATAATCAGGATTACAATCCAACAATATGTCAGCGCATTTGACTGATCCAACATCATCCCCTAATTGACAGAAGTTTATACAGTTATTGTTTGTTTCAGGGGCGTTGAGTATAAAGGGGGGTATACTGTCTCCCGTAAAAAATATGCTTTTTCCATCGATTTTAGTAAATAAACCCATATGGTACTCTGTCTGACCGGGGAAGTGGAATACTTGAAATTCATACTCATCCCAGGTAAATTTTTCCCTGTCTTTTAGCACCCTATCCACTTTTATTGGTGTATCTATTAAGCACCCAATTCGATAGTGGGTTGGATTTTCCAGTACATCTACCATATTTTCAAGGGCATATACCGGTATGTTGTGTTCTTGCTGTAAAAGTGGAATTCCCCCTATATGATCATCATGGTAATGAGTCGGAATTACATAATCGATTGTTTCAACTTTTTTTTCCTTCAAAATTTTAGCAAGTTGCTCATAACTATAAGCAAAAAAGAACCCGTCTCCTGGAAAATCAATTAGAATGCAATTTTTGTTATTTCCTAATAAAATAAAAGTAGTCCCGAATCCTTTACGGATTACATGGGGAAAGAGACTTTTATCCTCATTTTCTTCAATTTGGTTGACCAAATCCATCGCATTTTCATGATCCATACTTGCAGGAACGATTTTATCATGACGGAAAGCTTTAGACACTCGGTTGAATCTTTCTTTCAAATTCTCAATATCTTTGGAGGGGTCCTTGATAATATCTCCGTGAGAAGGTAGTAACACAACTGGATTATGTTTGAGCAACTTCTCAAACGAATCAAGAGTAAAATTTATTCCAATATTTCCCCCATCCCCGGTATAGCTGTATTCTAAATCATAATAATTAAGTATTTTCCCTCCCGAGTGAATCAAATCTCCGGTGAATGCGAGTGTTACAGTTTCATGTTCTAGTAAATATGAAACACTTCTTGCGGTATGTCCCCGTGTACCAATGATTTTGAATTTATATGGTCCCCACTCAAACTCGTTTCCATCTTTGAATGTTCGTTCTAAAGGGATATTGTAAGTAGATACGAAATAAGTCGGTTTTAACGAGTAAATATCGTAATAGGATTTTGTCTTCCAGAAATTCTCTGCCTTGGTGAAAAGTTTTTTTTCTCTCCGTGGAGCTGCAATCTTTATTTTTTTTTCCACCGCAAGATGATCACCAAAACACTGATCTCGGTGATAATGAGTGTGAAATATATAATCAACCTCATTAACACCTAGTTCTGGCAAAAAGTCTAAGATTTTTCCAGACCCAAAATCAATTAGTATTGCCCGGTCCTCATCTTTTACTACATATACATTAACATAATCATTAAACAAAAAGATATTCTCAACTATTTGAATGAACTCCATAGTTTCTCATCTCTATAGATTCCTAAAATTTAGTGTTACTCTATATTTAATTCTTTTTTCTAAAAAATCTTTAGAATTTAGTATACTCAAGAGTACTAAGAAAGGGAAGAAAAGTTTATCAAATATTTTCTATCCTTAAACCCAAGTATCTAATTGGGTTCCGCAGGAAACACAAAAAGTATTTGTTTTACTGTTTTTCTCACCACACGCGGCACAAAATATTGTTGATAAATTCGCAATCTGATGAGACGGAATTTCTTGGATTTTATCAAGATTAGCTAAGAAATTATAGTCGATTTCTTTAACCAATTTTATAGGGGTAATACCCATTTCATATGCCCATTTTTTCATTATGTCTTTTGGTACCTTCGATGGCACACCCCTTCCAAAATTAGAGTATTTAACACCAACACTAACATATGTAGTACTATCAGAAGGATTATAACCAAAAGCCATTTCATACGTTTCACCAATAGACGTACCATAAAGATGAGCTGAAAAACCACGACGCATTCTAAGTTTACGATATATATTATTTGTAGATATGTAGTGATCTTTTATTTTACCCTTATGATTCTCAAAAAATTCTAAAGTTTTATTCCAAACATCTTCTAAGGATAAATTTATGGCGTAATATCCATATCTTTTCATACTTTTTTAAATCACGCTCTTATTTCAAACTTTTAAATTTTTCATAAATTTACGATTATTTTAGTAAAAAATTTATATTAAAATATGTAGGAGTCCAATTTTTCATTCATTTTGTATCTGTATCTTCCAAATTTTCCCATCATTTCTAATGTTTTACCCCCCATAATTGCCCAGATACTCTCTGGATTTTATCAAGTTGAGATCCTCTCTTGTTTAACCTTGCTCTACCTGTTTTAGGGTCGCGACGAAAAGTTACATCGATTGTCTTCAAAAATAGGTTCATTCCTTCCCGCTTATTGAGGGGACCAACAGTTTTTCCCTTAATTCCTGGCTTTCCTGTAAATAGTAAGAGACGATCGATTAATGCATCTGCTATTTGAATATCGTGTTCAATACAGATTGCTACTGCGGCGTTCCTTTTGGCAATCGTACGTATAATTCGTCCAATCTGAATACGTTCCTCAACATCAAGATATGCTGAGGGTTCATCAAGAATATATAGATCCGCAATTTTTGCTAAACACGCACTAATATACGTTCTCTGTAACTCTCCACCAGAGAGATCAGAAACCGATCTGCTTAATAGTTTATTGATTCCTAAAGGTCTATAAAGGACACGCAGCATTTCTTCGGAAAAATTGTAATTGTGGGATCGTTCGATGACAAAGTCCCTGACTGTTTGAGTTGTATCTTGAGTAATATATTGAGGTTTATATGAAACCACTGCCTGTATTCCCTCAAATTTTGACCCCGTATCGGGTTGAAGTTCACCTGCTAAGATTTTCGCGAAGGTAGATTTTCCACATCCATTCTCACCAACGATCCCTAAAATCTCAGAAGAATATATGGTTCCGGGGTTTACATCTAAATGAAAGGATTTGAAAGTTTTTGAAATTTTCTCATAACGAGCAAAAATTTTGGCATTACTCCACCTGCGACCACTAGTAGAACGTTTAAATCCATATTTAGTTTCTCGAAATTCAACATTTTCTGATTTTAAGTACCCGTCTAAATAAGAATTAATGCCTATTTTTGTGGTTAAAGGTTTTGAAATAATCCCGAATTGATGGGGTACCCCGTAAAATAATTGGATAATATCTGAAACATAATCAAGTACGGCTAAATCGTGTTCTACAATTAATACTGGACACGGCTTTTCCCTATCAAATCCATTAGCCCGAGCCCGAAATAATTGGGCTAACTTTATTCTCTTCTGAACATCAAGAAAAGTGCACGGTTCATCTATAATATAGATATCTGCTTCTTTTATAAGAACAGACGCAATAGCAAAGCGTTGTAATTCTCCACCTGAGCATTCTTTTAAAAACCTGTCGGCAATGGGTTGTAAGTCTAGATAATCACTGATTTTTTCAAAGAAAAGTAAACTAACTTCCTTTTCAGCATTTAAAATATCCATTACACGCTTTCCTTTATATTTATCGAAAAGCACGCGTAAAACTTGATGCTTATAGGCAATCTTGCGATCATTCTGAGAAAGAGCTGTAAAATGATTTCTCATTTCGCTTTCTCTGATGTTTCTAATAACAGTCTCCCATTGGATCTCATTAAGATTTAAATCTACTTGACCAAAATTGGGGATCAAATTACCAGAGATAAGGTTAAGCACCGTTGTCTTGCCGATTCCATTTGGGCCGCATAAACCAGAAACCTTTCCGGATAGTAACGAGGGGAGATTATATAACCTAAATCCTTCTTTCCCTCCACTATTAGGATATTTGTGTGTTGGAATTAGATCTGTAGGTTCTTCTAATATATATTTGATGTAAATAGCTTTTGGGGGGCACATATTAGCGCATATCCCGCACTTTAAGCAACCCTCATCTTTAATCCTAATTTGTTTTGTTGAGTTTTGAAGATAAATTGGTACTTCCTGTTTTTTCTTGTTAGCTTTTAATCTTGCATTACTTTGAGTTATCGGACATTTTTTGATGCATTGCCGTCCGCAAAACCGCAAATTACACAGATCGTAATCAACCATATAGACTTTTTTCATGGGATTCCTATTAAAATTAATGAACCCAAGTCATAATAATGTTTACTTTTAAGATCTCGCAGATATTTTTTCATAATTGTTTACTAAGCTCAATTTCTAAACTTAATTGGGTTTTCTCAACATGCACCAAAGAGGTACATCGGTCTCAGGGATTATCCCATGTTCGAGTATTTCAAATCCATATTTCTGGTAAATGGACACAGCTTTTTCAGTATTAGTTTCCAGGTATATTGGTAATCCGTCACTCTCAACATTTTTAATCATGGTGCTTATGAGTAGTCCTCCGTATCCTTTCCCTTGTTCCTCAGGTTTAACTGCAATATTTTGAAAATACCAGTGATCATAGGGGACCAGTTCTCTATGCCGTTCTTCTTCATACTTAAATACTGCCATAGACCTTTTCATTGCTTTCATTTTCATACCAGCTTTACGCATTGTATACAATCCACCATATCTCATCATAGTCCAAAAAGATGTATAAACCTTACCAGGGGGAAGCCATATTGTAATTCCTTCCAAATTATTCGAGGTTGCGTAGGCTAGCTCCTGTTTTATACCATACTTATAAAGCGCATAAAATCCATATCTTGCCTTTTCTTTTCTTTCTTCCTCATCAGGATATACTAAAACCATGATAGGATCATCTCGAAAAGCATCACCAGCCACTTCACATGCCTTCTTAACATAGTCTGGGGTTAATTTGAAAAGACTGTTTAAGTCATTATTCATCTTCATAATAGTATCTCAATAAAAGTCGAATAAATTAAATTCGTAGACCAATATTTACTAAGATTCTGCAGTCTATTTAATTAATTCTTTTTGATAAATTGCCTAAAGGAAGGAAAATACTGCAATTATCAAAGGGATATCTGCCCCAGCATGAAAGATAATTGACCCTAGTAAGCTGTCAGTTTTTTGTATGACAGCACCAAATGCTAATCCTAAAAAGAAAGTAAGAGTAAGGTAAATGAATGTAAATAGCGTTATTTGTGTTGAGAGATGAGTTAATGAAAAGATCAATGCTTGTAATACATTCGATGCATCTACACCGAGGAAAGTACCATACTTTTTCAAGAAAAGCCCTCTGAATAATATTTCTTCACGTATTCCGTTCAAAAATATGAATAATAAAATCCAAGGCAACAAATTGATCACTCTATCAAACGGGATATGCTGGCCTCCAAAAATATAAATAGCAGTAGGTAATGCTGTTACGAGAAAGATCGAAAACGTCCCCACCCCGATAATTATGCCTAAGCGTGTGTTCCCTTTTTGCAGATATAATGAGGAAATATCATTCTTAGAAATCTTGGTGAGAAGGATAATAGGTACGACAATTATCAATGTACTTATTAGCATATTGAAAACGATGCTCTCAATCGTTGTACCAGATGCCCAAGGCATTTGAAGAAAATAAACCAAAGTTGCTATAAAAAACGCAAAAAAAACAGGAAAGAACCTATTTAGTTGACTATTCCTGTAACTAATTATCGAGACAATCAGAAATATGAGAGGCAGTACAATGAAATAAATAATTCTAATAATATTTTGTAGGAAAATTGGAATAATGAAGATGGACAACCCACATATTAAGAAGAGGATAAAGATCTTGAGTTTGTAAATCTTATCCTTTTCCTTTTCACTTTGATTCATAATAAGATTTTGATTTTTCTTATGATTTAATTTTTTCGATGCATCTCCCTTGGAGTCAGACACTGGATTCAATTATTTGTCCTAAAAATCCTTAAGTTTCTAATTTTGATGGTTAATCTATGTTAGAAAATTTTTCTCGATTCTGAGATTCTTGGACTAAGATCGCAAAATTTTTGGCAGCATCTTCAGTTCTACTGAAAACAGGTATGTTATACTTGCCATAAAGCCTTAACATCTCTAAAGTTCCCTCACTTTCCATAACAGAATAAAAGAAAATAGGTTTCGGGTATTCTGCGATGCGTTCCAACATCGGTTTCAAATAATCCATTGATCCCCCATGACCTCGGGGACCACCCGGCATTGAGGTAAACATTCCCTCTATTTTAGGTTCTTCTAAAACTGCTTTTTGAATTACTTCCATTACATTCCCAAAACCCATCATACGGAATGGATTTTGTTCCTTTCCATTTACAGGTTTGGCTTGAGTTGACTTTTTTGCGCTATTTTTTGCTTTTTTTGCAGCCTCCATCATTGCTTTTTCCATTGTAGGCCAAGAATCAACCAGAGCAAATCGATTGGGGGGCATCCAATCGGGGAATACGCTTTTAAGAATGTTGTAACTCTCCTCACCAAATTCAGGAAATGTTAACCCATATTTCATGGCAACATCTCCCATTACAGTTCCCATGCCTCCACTCCCAACAACAAGAGCGATGTTACCTTTTTTTGGGAATTCCTTCCCGGATTTATACATCATCGAAAATGTTCTCAGAAATTGGAACATTTCAAAGAAATTACTTGCGGGAATAACTCCTGCTTGTTTGATGATCGCATCAATTAATTTTTCATCTTCAACTAACGCTCCCGTATGACTAGACGCTGCTTTCATCCCTTGGCTGGTTTTACCACCTTTAACAAGGATAATGGTCTTTTTAGGCATTTGTTTTGCTTTTCTACATAGGGAGATGAATTTTCTGGGATCCTTAAATGACTCAAGATATATCGCAATAACGTTTACCGTCTCGTCTTCTAATATATATTCTAAAAATTCATTTTCTCCTAAGTCCATTTTATTTCCAATTGAAACAATGTACCTAAATCCAAGATTGGGGAACTGGCTAAAAATAAGGGGTGCGATCCCACCATTCAAGAAACCGCTTTGGGTGATAATAGCAGCATTCCCTCGTTTATAATTCGCGAGAGTAAATTGTCCAG
>JAEOTL010000325.1 GCA_016839845.1 Promethearchaeota archaeon | reverse complement strand
TGTAAAATGAAAGATAAGAGAATCTCACAGAAGGACATAGCAAACTTGGTGGGTGTAACTGAAGTTACCCTCAGATCAAGATATAAAGAATTAATTAGAATTTTGAATATTATGGTTTAATTTTATCTCTTTTTTTTATTCTTTTTGTATCATTAATTTTAAGAAATCAGGTAAGGTCAATAGATATCCCTGAGCATTAGGAAGTTGATCAATAATCTTTATGAATAATTGAGAATAGTTTTCTGCTCGTTCTTTTTGTTTCAATAAATCATTGCGAGTTTGCTGCCTTAAAGGTTCGACAGGAATTCCTTTCATGACAGTTCGGGCAGGGATAGTTAAACCAGGGGGAACTTGACTCCCATTCATAATAATAACTCCTTCACCTATAGAAGCTTCTTCAAAAATGAGTGTAGTTTCTTTTATTTGCACATAATCTTCCATAAAACAACCAAGTAGAACAACCCCGGTTTCAATAATACAGTATCTCCCTATATTAATAGAGCTTTTTTGAGATCTTGTGAGCATAATTACTCCATTGAATATAGTAGAGTATTCACCAATTACTATGGGTGAGTTTTCAGCACGAATTATTGAACCTGGCCAAATAACCACGTTATCACTTATCTTAACATCTCCTATTATGGTACTTTGAGGACTAACGTATGAATTTGGACTGATCACTGGTTTTTTTCCATTATATTCTATTATTGGCATATCAATTTCACGAATAATATTAATTTAAAAATAAGATTTTTCTAAAATCTAAGTAGTGCTTAATAAATTTAAATTTTTATTTGAAAGTTTCAAACTTAAACTCAACCAATCATAGGATTTCTTAGATAAAAGTCCTAAATGGATTCTTGGATTCAAATAAGAGGAACTCTACATATGGAAATTCTAAACTGAGGATATTGCATAATTTGTTAAGTGTGACTATCGCAATTTCATAATGTGGGGCCTCTATTAAGGAAAGTCCTATATCTCTTCCATAAACAGCATCAAAATAACTAATTTTTCCTGAAATATAACAATCACACCCAAAATTTAATGCTTTTGTTAAAAATTTAATATCTGGGAAATTTCCACCGATAATACAAATCTTTCTTATACTCCTTTTTAGATCTCCCACAAATCTTACAGATGATAAATTGAAGCTAGATCTAAATCTCAAAATTAAATCTTCTAAAGTCATTTCATTATTTTCTGGAGAATAATATTTTGGGATACATATACGTCCAATTGGAACTTTTATACCTTTATTATTTTTAATATGGAAAGCTTGTACCGATTCTAAATAAAGGACTTTTGCTAATGTTTCAGATATCCCCCCTTCTGCTGCAATAAACGGAGAATTTAGCACAAAAATAGAAATCGGATATTTATTTAGTAAAATTAGTTTTTTGATTAAGCTCTGATTAAACTTCTTAATGGGATTACTTACTAGACCATGATGAGTAATTATTAAATTAACTTTATTTTGAAGGGCACAATGTAACGCTTCAATGCTTAGATCTATTGTGAGTAATACCTTTTTTAGGCGTTTGTTCGATTTACCTTGATTGTATTGTAAACCATAAACCTCAGAATCTAATCTAAAGATTTTGGGGGCAAGTTTTTCAGTTAGGATTGATTCTAACTCTTGAAGCAGCATGATTGAATGTTTTTAAAGCACTAATCTGATAAATTTTTCCAATTTAATATGATAAAACTCAGTAATGGTTTTTTAATTTGAAAAACAAGTCACATATATAACATAATAATTTGGTGATGATTTAAGACTATGAGAGAAAAAGAATGTCTGTTTTGTAAAATAATCGAAAAAGAATTACCCTCAAAAATTGTTCATGAGGATGAGAAAACCTTAGGTTTTCTTGATATTTTTCCAATCTCAAGAGGACATACCATAGTTGTTCCAAAAAACCACTATTCTACTATAGAAGATATACCTACCGATGTCCTAAGTGATGTTTTTAGCACTGTAAAAAAAATAGCAGTGATGCTTCATAAAAAATTAAGGATTGAAGGATACAATATACTCCAAAATAATTTTCCCGCATCTGGTCAGATTATAAAACACTTTCACGTTCATATTATCCCCAGAAGCGATAATGATAATAAACTCAAGATTGATATCCCAAGGAACCAAGCAACTGAGAAAGAATTAAACAATGTCTTAGGTGCTATATAGGTTTTTTTGGGATTCTTTCATAATTATCTATTTTCGTTTTGTTTTTATAGTTTATTTTGAAAATAGATTAATATGGGAATTATAATGTCATTAAAAAAACTATTACTTAAGGTAAAAGATTTCTTTTCAGATGAATACGGGGGAAATCTTATCGAATATGCACTACTAATAGGTTTTGCCCTTTTTGTGTTTTTTATAATTACGGGAGTTATCACATCAATTCTTGATTGGACTGTGGGCCTCTCAAATGATTTCTTTAATATATTTGGTGCATAATTACCTGGATTGCTGTTTTGATGAAGAATTTTTGATTTTAGTAATTTTGTTATCAATTATTTCAAAATTGAATTTTTTTCCCCATATCTCAAGGCGATTTATAACAAATTCCTTGTCTAGTTGTAGATGTTCCACAAATACTTCAAAAGGAACCTTATCGGATATTTTTAGATATTTCTCAATTTTTTCGAATAATTCTCCTTCATCAGGTGGTTTTTCTTTTCTTTTCCTACTTCGTAATTTTTCTACCAGTGGATCATTTTTTTTATCATTGAAAAAATATTCGACAATATTACTAATAACCTGAGCTTTGGTTGCACCAAAAACATCTACTAATTCTTCAATTAGGTTCATATAACTTCTACTTAGGGTAACTGTTGTTCTAGCAGTATCTGTCATTTTTTGTTCGAGTTCTTATCGTCAACTGTAAAATAGTAGATTTTACTTATAAATCTTGGTGCTTATTGATGATAATAATGCATAAATAAGCATCATTTATATATTATTTGGGATTAATATGATCATAAATGTGTTGTTTTAGCAAGCACCTTAAAAAGTCGTAAAATTGTCGTTTTAAATTTATTAAAAAAATGGAGGAATAAATTATGGCAAATAAGACTAGTTTAAATCAATATACTGAAGCAAAAGATTTTCTCTCACCAATTCAGTCTAATCTGCTTAAAACTCTAGAGGTAACTGGTCCCTTAACACGTAAAGATCTAGTAAATCAGTTAAAAACTCCCAGAACAACGATATATGATAATCTAGTTCAGCTTCAAAAACGAAAATTAATAGAAAAATTTACTCGTAGTAATGGTAAACGAGGGCGTCCTTTAGTCTTTTGGAAAGTTAAAATTTAATTTCTTTTTTATATTATTTTTTTTAAATAAAAAACCAGAGACTCTTAAATTTCCACTGGAATTTTTTTTTAGCTTTGGCAATTTAAAAATTACTACTAGATTTTAGCATAGGGGCCCAGTTAAAAATTCAGGTATATTATTTAAATTATTTTATTAGTATTTTAATAGGTTGCTGTTTTTCGTTTCAAATTCATAAAGATTTTCCAGTGGAAATAGAGGACTTTAGAAAGGTGGAATAGCAACAAAATTTTTATTATTTCTTTGGGATGTAATAGTATTCATTAATTCTTTTCTGATATTCATCCTTATTGCTTCCTAATTTGTTGACACGAGGTCTCTTACTTACAGGATCTCTTCTAAATGAAATTCCCATCATTTTTAAGAAAACATTAAAACCTTCCCTTAGATTTAATGGAGCTAAAGCTCTTCCTTCTAAACCAGGAATTCCATCAAAAACTAATATTGAATCAGCGATAAAATCTTGTGTAATAATATCATGCTCTACGACAAAACCTGACTTTTTTATTTCTTCGATTGATTTTCTTAATAATTGAGCAACCTGTAATCTCATTTCAACGTCTAAAAAAGCTGAAGGTTCATCAAAAAGATAGACATCTGCTTCCGTTGATAAACATTTTGCTATAGCTACACGCTGCAATTCCCCACCGCTTAATTCAGAGATATTTCGCTCTCTTATATTTTCTAAATTCAAACTATTTATTAGTCTCTTTTTAAAGGATTGGCTAAGATGTGTGGATAACTTTATTCTAGAAATAAGACTGGAAACTAAATCGTCTTCTTCCATTTTAATATATTGAGGTTTGATAGAGACTTTTAGCTTATCAATCGACTCAGGATCATCTTTATTTACCATAGTAGTAATTGAATTAATAAAAGTGGTCTTCCCAATTCCATTTGGGCCCAAAATACCAATAATTTCTCCAGAATGGATTTCACTGCCTGAAGCAGTTAATCTAAAGTCATCAAGAGAAATATCAATGTCACTATAGGTGAAAATAGTATCTCCTGAAGCAAAATGGGAATCTTGGGGGGGTCGTTCATGGAATAAAATAGGTTGCTCTCTGAATCTTACATTCTCATCTTTGATATACCCATTTAGATAAATATTAATTCCAACTCTTACTCCTTGTGGATGTGAAATAATACCATAAACTCCTGGTTCCCCATATAAAATAGAGACATAATCGCTCAGATAATCTAAAATTGCTAAATCATGTTCCACGACTATTATTATTTTATTTTCGGACGATAGACTCCGAATCAGCTTTGCCATATTAATTCTTTCGCTTACATCTAAATAAGAACTAGGTTCATCAAAGAGATAAACATCTCCATCTTTAAGGTAAGCGGCAGCAATTGCAACTCTCTGAAGTTCACCCCCTGACAATACTGATATGTCTCTTTCCAAAATCTCTGTAAGATTTAGATTTTCTGTAATTTGATCTACCTTTACTCTGGGTGTTGATTTGCTGAGCAGATCGATAACTCGTCCATTAACGAATTTTGGAATAATAGATATATTTTGTGGCTTGTAGACAATATCTAGCTTGTTTTCCTTCAAATCTATAAAATATTGGTGTAATTCTGAGCCTTTAAAATGATCAATAATTTCTTTCCAATCAGGGGCCTCATCATCAAACTTCCCGAGATTTAGCCTTAAATCGTTAGACAATATTTTGAGCATCGTGCTTTTCCCAATACCATTTTGACCGATTAACCCAAGCACTTTTCCCTTTTTAGGAATCGCCATTCGGAATAATGAGAATTGATCTGGACCATAACGGTATGTAATTTGATTCGCTAAGGGATCTGGTAGATTTACAATCCTTATTGCATTGAACGGGCACTTTTTAATACAAATCCCCTCCCCAGAACACAAATTTTCATATATTATAACACTTTTCTCATCAGGACTTAAAACTATTGTTTGATCTCCTGTTCTTACTCTAGGACAATATTTGATGCATGGTTTTTCCCCATATGGACTACACTTATTTGGTTTACAAAAGTCCTTCTTTAATACGGCAATCCTCATTATTTAACTCACGATCTTTAACAATCAAAAATTGCATTGTAAATTAAATTTAGGTAGTTATAATATTGTAATCAGAAAGAAAAATTTTTGTAGTGCAATTCAAATATTTAATAAAGAACTGACTGAATAGTGAAGAGAATTTGAGTGATAACTCTCCAATTAATTGGTTAGATGAAATAATTGAAAAAATCCTCGAAAGAAATGAAACTATAATTACTTTAGCAACTGGGAAAACACCATCCGGTTATATACATCTTGGAATATTGCGAGAAATTATTATTTGTGATTCAATAAGAAGAATATTGGAAATACAAGGAAAATCTGTGAGTTTTTTTTTATTTTTTGATAGTTTAGATGCTGCCGTAAGATTTCCAGATTATGTTGATAAAGAATTTCAGAAAGAACATTTGGGAAAACCCTTTTCGTATATTCCTTGTCCATTTCAAGATTGTCAATGTGAAAGTTGGGCTCAACATTTTGGAAATGCTCTCTCATCTACTTTTCCGGATTTTGGGATACAAACTGAGATTGTATGGACTCATGAATTATATCAGAAAAGAGAGATGCAAGAAAAAATAAAGATCGCGCTTGAGAACACTAAAGAAATTAAACAAATAATACAAAAATATCTTTTACCTACTTTAGATAAAACTAATAGAGTAAAATTCTTAGAAATGCAAAAAACTTGGTTGCCTGCTATGGTGATCTGCGAAAAATGCGATAAAATCCAATTTCGTGAAAATGATGGCTCTATTAACCCAAATCGAGCTGTTAATTTCCTTAAAGATGAATTAAAAGTCACTTACAAATGTTATTCATGTGGTAATACTGGAGAAGTATCTATTTATAGCGGGAAACTTAAATTAAACTGGCGAGTAGATTGGCCCGCAAAGTGGGCGCTGTATAAGACCATGTGCGAACCTGCAGGAAAAGATCATAGTGTTAAGGGTGGAGCTTATGATACAGGATTGGAAATATGCGAAAAAATTTATGATTACATTGGACCCGTTACTGTCCCGTATGAGTGGTTGAGGCTAGGTGATCGTGATATGAAAACTTCGAAAGGTATAGTGTTTACTCCTAAAAAATATCTGAATATTGCTGATCCAGAAGTATTTAGATCAATTATTTTAAGAACTAACCCATTAAAACATATATCATTTAGAATTGAAGAACTTCCTCAATATTATGATTTTTATGAAAGAATGGAAAAGATTTACTTTTCTAAAGAGGATATTCTAGGGAAAGAGATTGATGAACTGAAGTATATTTTTCCCCTCACTCAAATTCATGAAGTTACAGCAAAAGACACCCACAGAATCCCCTTTAAATTATTGATCTTTTTATCTCAAACCCAAAACATACTATCTTTTGACCAGCTATATGAAAAAGCAAAGAAAGTTGTTTCTTCAAGAAACTCCGAGAAAATCCTTACAAAAGGTCATTTCAGAGACTTAATTAATAGAACTACTAATTGGCTAGAATTAGTAAAAGATATCATCGATTCCGTAGAAAATCGGAAAGTAAAAAAAGAAATCTTAAGTAAAATAGATATCTTTACTATTAAAGAAGATATCGATAAGATAATTTCGGATTCTTTAGATAGAAACCAAAAGGAAGGGATCAAGAGATTACGAGATTTTCTCTTAGAACTCGAAAAAAGGGATGCCGATATCATTCAAAATAAAATTTTCACAATAGCAAAAGAAGAAGTTGGAATACCACCACGGAAATTATTTGAGGCAATTTATCAGCTGATTCTTGGAAGAAAATCTGGTCCCCGCTTAGGGGCTTTTCTATCATTATTAGATAAAAACTGGCTCCTAGATAGGCTAGAGATTTAAAAAATTTTCAACTAATATTAGTTATAAATTATTTTGTTCTTTTTTTAAAGAGTCTTCTTTTCTTTTTCTCTTTTGATTTCTTATAGCACTCCGGACAGTAAGAATGGGCTTCACCAATCATTTCTCCACATTGTTTACAATGCTTATGGGGATATATATATGTTTCAGTTTTCTTCTTGTAACGCTCGAATTTACTCAAATTAAAACTCCTTTTCTTTTAGTTACAAAATATTAAGTAAGTTATAATTTTTTCACACCAATTTTATCAATTACAACTTGAAAAAATTGGGTTTTCTTAAGATGGTTTGCAATTTTCTTTGGAGCTAAAGGAAATCTTGAATTAAAAACTTGGTAATCTTCACTTAAATTATTGATTTCCTCCTTTAGAGACTCAAAAATTAATTCGACCTTATTAGGATCCACTAAGGCAAATATTGAACCTCCACCACCTGCACCTGTTAATTTTGCTGCATATACATCCTTGTGATCTTCAATAATGCTAATTAATATATTATTAACTAATCCAATCCCGTGTTTAAAGCCAGCATACTTCATTACTTTATTCATTATTTTAGTATTTTCTCTAAAATAGTCGCCTAAGAGCTCCCAATCATGTCTCATCAACGCAAATCTAGATTTCCAAGATAAATCGGCAAGGTCTTTATAATAGCTCAATAAAATTTGATCTTTTTGCAAATACAATTTTCTCAATATCCCATGTACATCACCGCTTTCATGTGTCTTCCCTGAAAAAAAGACGATTAAAGGTATATTGTTAATGTTATACATCTCATCAATTCGATCACAGATTGCAAGTGGTTCTTTAGAAATTTCTCTATGGTCAAACTTTCCTACATAAGAACAAAATCTCAACCCTCCTCTACATATAGTGTATGGATCTGAATATCCCGATGTGATATTTAAATCCTTGTCTTCTACCCTCATAGCAATCTCTGCTATCGTGTCTTCATTGAACGGTAGCTCGTTTTCTTGTAAACTATTCAAGTTATTATATAGTTTAAAGAAATTAGTTAGACCAAAAATAACAGCAGTAACTATAGCAGCACTTCCACCTAAACCACTTTTCGGGGGAATAGTCGTAAGGATTCCTATTTCAATATTTGAATTATTAAATTTATCAGTAAAACTAGAACTAACTTTCATTAACCGATAGATACTTCCATAAACTAGCTTATTATCTCCTGTCATTTTACTTCTGATGAATTTCTCGTTCTTTTGAATTTGCTCGTCAACTTGTAAAGGAAAAACTAGATTATTATCAAATGAATAAATCTTTAGGCTACTTTTTAGTTCAGTCTTTTTAACATAGAGGAAAACAGATAAGGGATTTGTTTTCCCATTTATTGCAACAGAAGGCATCCAAAAATCCCCCTCTACAGCATCTAATGGATTGATTAAATTAATACGAGATGGTGCTTGAACAACTATGTCAGGATTGTGACTAAATAAAAAATCTTTAACAATTTTCAACATTTTTATTAGTAATCTCAAGTATTTCTTAATTTTAAATATATACCCTCAAATTTTTAAGGTTTTTACAAGCTTAATGTAGTAAAAACAAAGATACTAATGTAAGAAGACTCCTCCTTTGACAAATGCACCCCAAAAAAATTGGGTTTTTATAATTAATCCTAAAGTATTTAGTGTATGGTTAAAAAGGGTAAGTATCAATTATTATCTTACATAATTGACGAGTATTTGGTTTTTTACAAGAGCTTAAATAAAAATGAAAAAGTAATTGCTTTTGCAATGTTTGAAACCTACTTGTTTAATCCAATAATTTCAATATTAAACAAATTTCTTAAACAAAAATATCTTCAATATTATTCAATTCAAGTTAGCACAATAGAAAAAGAGAAAAAAGTCTTTCTATTAAACTTTGAAGGTATGAAAAAACAAAATATTCTCCTATTTTTTAATTCTGTATACCAAGGATTAAAAGAGACCAAAACAATTTTTTTAAAAAATGTTTTCTTAGAAAAAGAATTTTTAAAGTTGATCACTATTAATGGGGAATCAAACCTAACCCTAAGCCAATATTGTGATTCAGTAGTTTTTAATACCACTAATGAATCATTTGTATTAGATTTTTATTCTGTTAATTTAAATCACTTAGATGAGAATGATTCATTTATTTATAACTTCTTAAAGATAAGCAATAATTTCAAACGAAAGGGTTATTTGATTATTAACTTTATTGTCAATAATATCGATGAGATTAAATTTAGTGTACAATTTATCGAAATTTATTCTAAAAGAGAAGAGACATTTAACACTGAACAGAATTTCAATAAATTTTTTAATAAAATTATCTTAAAGAGACACCCTATGAAAGTAAAAGAGATTTACACTCATCTTTGGAGGAAAAATATTACAGAGAATTATGTATCATTTAAATCGTATAAATCTCTCTTTTTTGCAGAGAATCATTATGATTCGCAGGAATTATATAATATTACTAAAACATTTGAGCAAAATTTAGAAAGAAATCAAATAGAAAATATAAGATTAAGTAAAAATTTGTTATTCATTGAGCAAAGCTTTCTATGCTTAATACTCCCGAAATTAAAATCTGATTATATTCAAACCGTAATTAAACACTATATTTCAAATTATTATATTTATATTTCAATTTTGGATAATGAAGACTATAAGAAACTATTGAATATTGAGCAGTTTAAATCTTTGAAAAATATTCAAGTATTAAATTCAAAGGAGCTCCTGAATCTTGATCTAAATGTATTTAAAACTGAATCAAAATATGCCTAGATCAATTGCTATATCTTGCGCAGAGTTATCTGGATGGAGCTTAATAAAAGCTTTTTTTTCTCCTTTCGGAGTTATCATCGTATTGACTTTTAACACTTTCACATTATGTATTCTTTCAATAGCTTTTTTGATTTGGTTTTTATTAGCCCCTCTATCAACAATAAACACTAGTTTATTCTCTTTTTCGATTAAATCAAAAGTTTTTTCCGTAATTAATGGTTTTTTGATAATAGAGTACAATCTTTCCAACTTAAATTGACACCTCAAAATTATTTAATTCATTAAAAGCAGATTGTGCCCACACTACCATTCTACCTGGAACTCCACCGGGGGCTAGTTTATTTACAGATATATTTTCTACTTTTATGACATCTGTTCCAGGAATGTTTCGAGAAGCCTTAACAATTCCAAAATCATCTTTTATAATCAGTAGTACTCCCTTTTTATGTTTATATTTACGCCCCCTACCTTTACCCTTTCCGCTTCTTATCTTTCGACCTTTTTTTATATTATTTAATATACCTTCTAAGCCGAGATTGCATAAGACTGAGTAAATTCTAACAGTCTTCTTTATTGTTTGAATCTTATCATCAACAACCAAGGGTATCTCAGGGATAGCATCAAGTTGGTAGCTTCTTTGACTTACCCAAGACCTATTCCCTGAAGCAGAAATTGCGGACATTATTGATAACTTGTTTATCTTCTTATTTATCTTCTTTGTCATTTGTTTCTCAGCTTTAATTGGATGTGTTCTTCTACCACCTTTAGCAAAAGGGACTCTTCCTACATGTCTAGCAGTAGGAAAGCCTGAACCCTTTCTCCGAGGTGCTCTAGACATCCCATATCCTGTTCCCCAACCTCTTGAAATATTTTTCAATCCAGCATCCCTATCTCTCCCCTGAGCTTGTTTATTCTTGCTTTGGAATGCAGAATTCGAATTTTGAATGATATCTTTTCTAGGTTTGATATCAAAAATCATTGGCTTATCAATTAAGCCTTGTTTTTTACCTTCTAAATCGTAAATATTTATCTTTTCCATAAGAACAATCAATCTCTAGTTATTTTCTCTGATGACTTTCACGACTGATGAATGTTATTTCGGGAGTATCCACCTTAAATGCTTTTACTGGTCTAATTGTTTTTCTTATTCGTATTAACCTCTTTTTTGGTCCAGGGATAGATCCCAAAATCATCAAATAATCACTATTAATGTTACCGTACCTTATATACCCCCCTTTAGGGTTTATTTCTTCTTCATTTTCACCTATTACCATAATTCTTTTATGGTATTCAACTCTTTGATGAAATCCCATTTGACCTGCACGTGGTACAGTATAAAGAACTCTAGCGGGATGCCATGGCCCAATACAAGCTACGGCTCGTTTTATTTTACTATTTTTTCTTGTTAATATTTTAATTCCATATCTCTTCACAGGGCCCTGAAAACCCTTTCCTTTTGTAACAGCTATAATATCAATTAGCTCTCCCTCCTTCAGAACATCTCTCGCCCTGATCTCTTTGCCTAAATTATCCAAAGCGAAATCTAACTCCAATTCGGGTTGATTTGTTGAATTTACCTTGATCTCTAATATATCTGGCTTTTTTCTAGGTAATCTGGTTTCATGGGGTTGGGTTTGAAAGATTCCCCTAATCTCAGTAGTGTCATTTAAATCTTTTTTAATTTTCGTTTTCCACTCAGCTACATTATAATTATCAACATTAGGAATACTCATTTTCCTTGCAAGATAATTGTTAAACTCGTTAGTAAAGATTTCCCCAATAACGAATTTTCCATACTCATCTTCATTATAAACTCTAACTCCTAACAGAATTAAAGGGGGAACTTCAACAATTGTAACCGGTTTCATTAACTCTTTTCCAAAATACGGACTATTAGGTTGATCATCAATATAAATGATATGAGTCATTCCAGCTTTGAAACCAGCAAATCCAAGAAAATTAGGCTCTTCAGAATTATCCAGCCAATGTCTTACTCGACCTTTAATTGATGCTGCTCTTTTTCTAGGCAGAAATGCTAATGATCCATGTCTTGGTGCGTGCTTTTTACGATGAGCCATAACAATCACTAACTTTTTAAAGAAGAATTTTTTAAAATAAATAAATTTTATCATTCCTTTGAAGATCAGAAGGTTTTTACGAGGAAATAAAAACGGGCTGTTTTTATTTTTCTTTCTAATAAACTGATTAAATGGTTTTAAAAGATGTTAGTTATTTCGAAGAAAAAGAAAATTTCAAAGGAAAAAGAGAACATACCTTAGTCTTAGATTGTAATAATTGTAATAAGAAAGAAGAGAAAAAAAACCCCCCCCATGGATGTCTGAATTGCATACTTCATCATCTATACCTTAATAAAGATCGTAAATTCAGTCTTATTTCTATATTATCGAATGATGTATTAATTGAAAAATCAAAATTTGAAGACCTTCTGACTTATTTCAAAAAATTAAATAAAATTAAGAAGATCCTTGGGGAGTTAAAAGATATTAGAGAAAATAAGTGCAAATTTGTTGAATTCAAATGCACCTTCTTTAAATCATTCTCAATTTTTTATAGAAAATATGAAAAAGAATTTTATAATCCTAATTATATATATGATCACCTATTAAAATTCATCTCAGATTTAAAAAGTATAAAATTAACTAATAATATCTGTCAAAAATGCCATCAGTATTTTTTAAATTCACTAAAATTCATTTTAGATATTTTTAATGGTCTAGAAATAATTGAAAAATATAAGAATCCTTATAATGGGAAAGAAAGTTTTCCCAAAACCTTGCTTTCCAAGATCCCTTACCAAACTGATACAAGCATAAAATTTGATAGTCAAAGCTCTAGAAAGAATAATGTACTGCTTACAAAGTATAAAACGGGACATTACAGATTATTTCAAGTATCCATATTTAAATCGTTTTTTGAAAAAGAGAGGATTTATACTGTTCAAGCTAGCTTTAAAGAGAGTGAAAAAAAAAGCTATCTCGAGAAAATTATTAACGATGTAATGCAGGATATAGAGATAAGTCAAATAGAGAGAATAACACCTCTAGAAGATTTGATAGAAGCGTATAATAAGAAATCAATTAAGATTTTGAATACAAAATATACAATTTCAAAATCTGAAAAGGAAAGAATCTCTTTCTTAGTAACCCTTAAAAAATTGCATCTTTCCAAATTATTTCCTCTGCTAATCGATGATTTAGTGGAAGAAGTATTCTTAGATTCACCATCTGATCATATGTACATTAATCATCGGATTTATAGCCGATGTCGAACTGAAATAGGATTGAATTCAAAGGAAATTGAACGTGTCAAAACTTTAGTAAGATTATATAGTGGGAAAAGACTTGATTATATGAATCCGAGTATTAAATTAGTTTTAAAGAATAAATACTTCTATTGTCGGTTTGCAATTGACGTTGATCCTATCCAAATTCACAATTTTGCCATGGATATCCGTAAATTAAATAAAAACATTTATACTATTCAGGATCTATTAAAAAATGGAACATTAGATTCAAAAATGGCGGCCTTTCTCTATTTTAATATATTAAGAAGAAGGAATATAACTGTTATTGGTGAAACTGATACAGGCAAAACAACACTAATTAATACATTAGATTTATTAACCCCAAAAGAATTTAGGAAGATTTATGTCGAAAATATAGTTGAATCACTTAATCAATCCTATTTTAGTAAGCATCAATTAAAATATCGGGTTGACTCTTTAGATGATGACTTGACCAAGAAATATTCCAAAAGTGAGATTATCAAAACTCTCTTACATCGCACTCCTGATTTGATCTACTTAGGAGAAATCTTAACTAAGGAAGAAGCGGAAGCTATGTTTCATTGTTTATCAGCAGGTTTGAAGGGATTTCAAACGATTCATGCTAGTAATTTAAATGCATTAATAAATCGATTCCTTTACCATTTTAACATTGAAAAAACATGCTTATCTGACTTAGACTTAATAATTTTTATGAGAAAGGAGATAAACCAGAGACGCATAACTTCAATTTCAGAAATTAAGGAAGCCGGGGGAAAGGATGAGACTTTATTCAATTTAATCTTTAAATATAATCCTAGTGAGAAGAACTGGGCTCAATTAGAAACTCTCTATGAAACCAAGGTAATCACTGATTTAAAAGATTTTGAAGAGATGGGTAACAAGTCTTTTGTCTCGATTATGAAGATATATATTGAAATATTTGATTATATCTCAAAAATCAACAAATTAGACAATGCTAAACTTATTGAATTATTCCATAAAATTTCTTATTTTTCCATGTACTCTTTAGATTCCCTTGCTGACTTCTGG
This sequence comes from Promethearchaeota archaeon, assembly GCA_016839845.1. The sequence goes on along the minus strand of JAEOTL010000325.1, from coordinate 1,120 downwards.
GCTCAATGGAAAAAAAATAGGAGTTTAAATCTTAAAAGTTGAAACGAATAATATGACAACCCTAGTGGAAAAAGCATTACTTCTTGGGTTTAGTATTTTCGCACTCATTGTGTTTTCCTCCATTCTTATTCCCTTTTTTCAGGAAATCAATGATTTCAATAATAATAGGGATGAATTAGATTCTTATTTTGAATTTATTGATGAAATTGATTTAGCAGTTCTTTATATCATTGATGCCCCTAATCAAGTATATCTTAAAGATATTGAATATCCTAAGAATTTTAATATTACATTTAATGACTGTTATATTAACTATCAATTTATTTTCGAGGGAAATACGTTTTCTAAAGTATCCATTCACAATTCAAGCTTTTTAACAAAAATTTTTCAAAATTTACCCCCTCAAACTTATCTTCTTAATGTATCTTATCAACACTCCTTAATTTTTGTCAATATTATAAACTTAAACTAAGGTAGTAGAGCTAATGAGGAGTATTGAAGCTTTTACCGATTTTTGCAGGTTTCTTCATCCTTATAAAATACCACAATTCCGATTAAAAGAGATAACTCAAAGATACCGAGACCTTTATAGGAAACTGTACAATGTACATGAAAGTGATATTAATAAAGCCAGTTTTATAGTGTTTACTTTATCTTTTTTATTAATAATAGCAATTTCAATAATATTCTTTTCATTTCATTTTCTAATAATAATCCTTTATTCAGTACTCCTATCATTCCTTATCTCCTATAGATTCAATCTTGTTCTTATGAATGATATAAGAAAGAAAGAGTCACTCATTAATTCCCTACTTCATGTGCTTAAAATTGATTTCTCTTTAGTTCATCTTACTTCAGAGCAAAGTTCTGATAGATGCCTTAAATTTATTCAATTAGTCAAGGAATTTGAATTACCTATTTCACAGCAATATAAAGCTATATTTAGAAGAATCCATAATGGGAAAACTCCTGAAAATGAGTTGAACGAGTTAATTACACCTTCTCTCGACTTCGACAACTATGTTAAAAACCTTATAGTTAACAATTTTTATGATTATAAGATAACTGATCTAGATCAAAACTCACTAGAAAAACAATTTAAGATCTATCTAAAACAAGT
>JAEOTL010000324.1 GCA_016839845.1 Promethearchaeota archaeon | reverse complement strand
TACCATTATTAATTGGATTGGCAGTAGGAGTCATCTTGGGAAGAATAGCTTCACGAAATAGGAATACATGGAAGGATAAAGTAATTAAACTATTTACTAGTTTTGGGGTTGCGATACCTATATTTTTCTTTGGGATGTTAATTCAGTATCAATTAGGTTACATAGCAGGACTCATTCCGGTATCTGGGTATAAAACAATGGCGTATCCTGATCCTACACATCGAACAGGATTTTTAATACTCGATTCTTTTCTTGACGGACAGCTCTATCTAGCATTTGATATCTTCTATCATTATCTTGCGCCACGAATGATTTTTATGATAGGAGTCATAGCACTCACTACTTGGCAAACTCGTTCATACATGGCAAGGAAATCGCATGAAAAAACAGCAATCTCAAATACAACCATAACTGCAATAATATTTGGAACGTTTTTTGCTCTTTATCTTTTAATTGATGTTACTTTCGGCCTTAGAGGATTTGGGAAACTTCTTATAGATTCTATTAGAATGAGTGATCCTTTCGTTGTAACAGGTCTATTAACTTCACTTTTAATAATATTTGCTGTAGTTTTTTACATCTCGAATTTTGTATTTATATTATGTCAATTTTTGGCGAGTAGAGGCGTTTTTGAGCGATTGATAAATCGAAGTTTTCTTCACCGTATTATTAAACCAAAACCAGATGACTCTTTATATGAACAAAAGGGGAGGGATAAAACAAGCTATAAAAAACTTCTTAAGGATTACGTGATAACCCGAGTAAAATCCCCATATTTCATCATTGGGGGAATTCTTGTTGTATTTTTCATCGTTGTAGTAAATTTTCCCTTATTATTTACACCATATTCTTTTAGCGAAGCAAATGGAATATTTATGGGTGCTTGGGAACCTCCTTCTCCAGGTCATCCACTAGGAACAGCTGATTTCGGTAGAGACGTGCTTGCTCGTATAATATATGGGGCGCGTGATTCAATTATAGTTGGGGTGACGACTATGCTAATTGGATTAATTGTAGTTCTTGCTGTGCTAGCTATTCTCATAGTAGTAATACTTTCAATAATATTGATCGTTGGCTTGATAAGAGGATCTGAAATAAATTTTGAGTTTATTGCTACGAAGCTTAAAAGAGTTTTGAAAAAATTTGATCGCTGGGGTCATAAACCAATAATGGGACTCATGATTGCTTTTTATCTCTTTCCAGGATTGGTTATTGCCTTGCTCATGAATGCGATTTTTGGCCTAAGGTTAGAAATTACTATACTGGTCATTGGAGTTTTATTTATCCCGAGTTTTCTGAGGATTATAGCAAACGAAGGACTTAAAAGAAATAGGATTTGGAATGTAGGTAAAGCATTGATTAGATACATACCCTTGAGTATTGCTTTAGCAATAATATTTTACAATGCTCTGGGATTCCTAGGATTTGGTGATCCAACTCTTATTAATTTAGGATCGGATATTGCTCGAGCTCGTGTACATATGATTATGGCCTTTCATGCCTCATTTTGGCCAGGATTAATGATTACTGGAATAATAGGAAGTTTTCTTCTTTTCCATATAGGATTACAAGATAGAACGCAAAAAGAAAGAATTGTTCTGTTGAAGGAGCCTGAGGACTTGGAAGAATTAGATTTATGAGCAAGTTTTTGAGGTTACTAGATTATAAACACCTTTAAGATTTTGCTTATAGCCTAAAATGGGCAAGATTTAATATTTGCATCGTGTTGAATATCTCAAAGTGAGATAAAGAGCGATTAATATTAGGGATTTTAAATTTTTTGGAGCTCATAAACTCCATTCGGTACATAAGTCTATAGTTCACATAAAAAATAAGAAGTTAACACTCCGGAAGAAAACTATTAATTACATTATAGATATTCTGGTTATTTTTTCATCCCTATTTCTTTTTATCACAGGACTTCTAGTATTTCCAGAGCTGTACCAATCTTTAGTATCTAACGGTAGTTTTTTACCGGGCGAACCGGAACTCACAATAGAAGATCCAATTGTGTTTTATACTGCAACTAATCTCCATAATTACAATGGGATTTTTTTGTCGATCATCATCTTTGGACACTTAATTCTTCATTGGAAGTGGATAGTACGATCTACTAAAAAAATTTTCAAGTTTGATAAAACAAGTCAAATCTTTTCTAACCATGGATTAAATCGTCAAATGGCAGAATATATAATACTCTTGGCACTCGCGATTTCTTCTGTTTTAGTAGGAATAACTGGAATCTTAAAACTCCCAAACATCTTGTTAGAATTGGGATTGTATTTTGAACTTTCGGGAATCCTTACAAAAATCCATGATTGGAGTGGTTTGATTATAGGTATCATGGCTATTATACATGTAGCGGTAAATTGGAGACGTTTAGTTGGATTTACCAAACGTATTACTAAGTTTAAATATGGAAGAGATAAAGTAGTAGGATTGGGTTTATTGAGTATTGTGATTACTGGTGCTATCCCAATTGGATTAAGTTTAGCTAATTATCAAGGTGTTGACCCTAACTTACGCCCAAGGAAAGGAGGGATTTCTTTCCAAGGAATAGGAGGATTTAAATTTCCAATCGCCGAAGTTCAAACTCAACGACCAGATATTTTCAGACCAGATCATTTTTCATTATTTGATATTGTAGCATACTTGGAGAGCACTGGTGAACTTGATGTTGATTACCATTTCAATGCTTCTATGAATACTTATGTTATAAATTCCATAAATGGCATGGGAAACTGGTGGTACTATGCTTATTATGACGGAGGATGGCAGGAAGATAATGTGTTTCGAATGGATCATTTCCCCTTTAAACCAAAAATGAAAATTGTGTTTTTCCGAACAAATCCCGTTAGAATTGCAAACATTTATAATACTTTTAAAGAAGAAGTTGATAGATTTAATGTTAACAATGGAGTAATGATAATTCCCAGTGTTTCTATCAATGCCTACTCAGTAGAAACATTTCAGAACGTAGCTATTACCGCACATAACTTAAGAAATGACATGTTCCAAGATGGAGTGATAACTGCCATTGATGTGGTTATGTCATTAGGAGATTTGGGTCTAATTACTTATGAATTACAATGGTATGATGTGATTGGTTATGCTACTGTGAGAAATTATTTTGTAGTAACACTTCAGGGAAGAGGATCATCAGGTACTTGCGGATTTGTGTACGAAACAGGCGATAACGACTACAAATTCTTTCAAGGGAATCATATTCATATCCCTTCAGATATTCGAGTAATGAATGCCCATGAATATGTAGAATGGTTTTATATCTGTATCTAGTTACAAATTTTTTTCAAATGCTATTTATCTTCTCATTTTTTCTATGTATTCTAGACTTTGATGCCTAAAATATGTGTTGTACAACTCAGCATAAGTACCCCCATTCGTCATTAACACATCGTGATTTCCTTCTTCCACGATTTTGCCATGGTCCAAGACAATAATGCGATCAACGTGTCTCACCGTCCAAAGTCGATGTGCAATAATGATAGAAGTACGTCCCTCGATTGTTTTTTGGAGTGCATCCTGAATTCTCGTTTCAGTAAAGGGATCAACAGATGCTGATGCTTCATCTAAAATTAAGATCGAGGGATTCTCCAATAAAACACGAGCAAAGACTACTAATTGACGCTGTCCCATTGAAAGAAGACTACCTCGTTCGCCTGTATAAGTCTTTAAACCAGATGACAGATCAGCAATCCAATCTGAGCCACTAGAATTATCAAGAGCTTTCAGGACTTCCTCATCTGTTGCATCTTTACGGCTATATTTAATATTGTTCTCGAGAGTATCAGCCCATAGAAATGGAGTTTGAGGGATTATCCCTATTTGTTTTCGATATTCGTTTAAATCGTAATTACGAATGCTAATTCCATCCACTATGATATCTCCTTCTTGAAATTCATAAAATCTAGCGAGTAGTTTTGCCAAACTTGATTTTCCCGCTCCTGTATGACCTACTATTGCAAGTGATTCTCCAGGACTTATATGCAAATTAAAATTTTGAAACACTTCCTTGGATTTTTCATAACTAAAAGTTACATTTCTAAATTCAATTTGACCTTTGAGCATAGATGGTTTAATATTATCATTCTGAACCACTAAAGGTAGAGTGTCGATTAAACTAAAAATACGTTCAGAAGCTGCCATGCCCGTTTGAAAAACAGGCCAAAATGATGCGATTGTCAATAAGGGTGCCAAAAGAAACCAGATACTAGACATAAATAAATTTAAGTCACCGATGCTGATTATCCCATCTAATACGAAATTCGCTCCAGAAAATATTATTAAAGTTGCAACGATACCTTGAACAAGATTTAAAGTAGGCCATACTATTGTAAACGCAATCATTCTCTTTAAATTGACTTTATATGATATTTGGTTTACTTCATTAAAATTATCATACAACTTAAATTCTTGACGAAATGTTTTAGCAACTTGAATCCCAGATAAACTCTCTTTTACAAATGCATTAACAGAAGCAAGAGCTCTTTGTCCTAATAAAGCTCGTCTCCTAGCGATCTTACGATAAGATAATGCCACAGCAAAAAATAATGGGAATGTGATAAGGGTTATTAAAAATAATAGCATATTGACAAAAGTCATATAAATTAATAGAATTATGATAATTAAAAAAGAAGCCAATAGTTCTAATGTTAGTCCAACAACCTGGGAAAAGTCTGCAGTATCCGTGTTTATCCGGCTTACAATTTTCCCAATAGGGTATTTATCAAAAAAGGAAAGATCGTGATTAAGAACGGCCAGACCTGCATCTTTTCGCAAATTTAGAACAACATCAGCGATTATTCGTGATGTATGGCGCTGAAGAAAATAATTGAATACCCATCCTAATGAGTTCAAGGTGAAAATGATTATTATTACTGCTATCAAATAATACACATTTCTAGAGGTGTCAATATTATCTAATATTCTACTAGTAAGAATTGGAACAAAGGAACTCGAAATTGATGAAAGGGTTAAAAGGGCAATAACAAAAATCATGTTTTTTTTATATAATTCGAAATACTGTAAAATCCTCTTAACTAGTACTCTATCGGGATAGATCCTATCATACTCTTCAGCTTCCAAACCTATCCACATACTTCTCTATAACACGTCTCCTTTATCTATCAATTGTACTAATTCAACATCAAACTTCTTGATAAAAATCCTCTGGTATTCTATTGAGGTTTTTAATAATTCTTCATGTGAACCCATTGACACGATTTCTCCTGCCTTAAGTACAATTATTAAGTCTGCCCATCGAATTTGTGAAAGTCGATGAGTTATAATGATTGTAGTCCTGTTTTTGAGGATGTTTCTTATTGCTTGTTGAATTTTATCTTCAGTATTCGAATCAATTGCTGAAGTTGAATCATCTAAAATTAAAATGCGAGGATTAGATAGAAACGCTCTCGCTATAGCTATTCGTTGTCGTTCTCCACCACTTAGCATTACTCCTCTTTCACCAACCTCAGATTCATATTGATTAGGCAGTTTGGAAATGAAATCGTGAGCTTGAGCTTCCTTAGATACTTTAATTATTGCTTCTTGGGATGATGTTCTTCCAAAGGAGATATTATTGAATATTTTATCTGAGAATAAAAATATATCTTGTTCTATATAAGAAATTTGACTTCGTAATGATTTTAAAGCATAATCTCGAACATCAATGGCATCAATTAGAATTCTCCCTTCATTGACATCATACAAGCGAGAGATCAGCTTGGTTAAAGTGGTTTTCCCTGACCCCGTCGTGCCAACGATGGCTACAGTTTGACCAGGCTCTACATTAAATGTAACGTTTCTTAAAACAGGTTTGGCACTGTTAGGATAGGAAAAAGATACATTCTCAAAGATAATTTTCCCTTTTATAGTTTTTTCCATCCCTTGAACATTCTCATCAATTTCTGTTTCGTTATTCATGATGCCTATCAATCGCTCTGAACTTGTAATCGCAATTCTGATTGTTGAAAAAACAAAAACTGAGATTTGTGTAGGAAAACGTAGCTGTGAAAATAGGCCTAAATAGCCAATAAGGTTACCGATCAGAAAGGTTGGAAAAATAAAATTTAAAATTATACCATGAGTTAAACCTACTGTAATTGTTAATGCTAGTATTAAAAAAGGTAGATATTTTGCTTGAACTTTCCCTTGGTCTACAAAAGCATCTCTATATTCTTGAACGTTCGAAAGATATTTTTTTAATTCATTCATTTCTTGAACTGAAGATTTTACAACCTCAATTCCAGTCAAAGTTTCATTTAGTTTGGCAACCATTACAGCAAAATTTGCCCGTAATCTAAAAGTGACTGGTTGTAATTTCTTGATGTAGGATCTAAGTGATAATATAAAAAGAACTGAAAATATTAAGGGAGCTAAAATTAGTTGGAATGGAAAGAAGATGATAATATAGATAATAGGAATAACTAGAGCTGTAAATGATTCAAATATTAACGAAAGTGAGGGACTAATTAAAAAATTCAGCATCCTCACGTCATTAGTCACCCGAGCCATTAAATCTCCTATTTGTTGCTGTTCATGAAATGACTGGCTTTTACCTAAAAGATTTGTATAAAATTCCCTCCTGCAGTCCCTCTCCATTCTCTGAGCAATCATCTCCCTGAGGACAGAATTTAGAATTCTCAATATTGGTGAAATTAAATGTAAAATTAAATATATGAAAATGTAATAGGGAAGAGTTGAGGATATTCCAATCGCGATATCATTGATAATCCTACCAACAAAAATGGCTGTAATAGACCAGATATTTGAAGTAATTAAATTTGTTATCAATACTATCAAAACTAAGAATTTATTTGAACCATGAAATAAATGGGCCAGAATCCAGCTCCGAGTCCCTTTTTGACGAGCTCTTTCGAAAGGATCTTTACCCGGTGAAAACTCTACAATAGGCTCTTGAAAAGGGGAGGCTTTCCTATTTTTCATCAATAATTTTTCTCGCTTTTAAACTAAAAAGATACTTTAATTATTTCATTTGAAATGTTAGATGATTAAAAGAATTTTTTAAAAGGATTAGGTTCTATTTTCAACAATTTCCTTCATTTTTTCAATGTACTCAAGAGATTGATGACGAAAATATGTGTTATAAAGTTCTGAATAAATCCCCCCTTTATCCATTAACTCATTATGGCTGCCTTCTTCGACGATTTTCCCATGATCCAACACAATAATACGATCTACATGGCGTACTGTCCAGAGTCTGTGTGCAATTATAATTGAAGTTCTCCCTTCAATTGTTTTTTGTAAAGCATCTTGTATCCTTGTTTCAGTGAAGGGATCTACTGAGGCAGTTGCTTCGTCTAAGATGAGGATCGAGGGATTTTCTAGTAAAACTCTAGCAAAGACGACTAATTGTCTCTGACCCATAGAGAGTAAATTACCTCGTTCCCCCGTATTTGTTTCAAGCCCATTTGAAACATCTTCAATCCAATCTGAACCACTTGATATTTCCAAAGCTTTATAGACTTCTTCTGTTGTAGCGAATTTACAGCAGTATTTAATATTGTTTTCTATGGTATCCGCCCATAAAAACGGTGTTTGTGGAATTATTCCTATTTGTCTTCTATAATGGTTTAAATCATAATTTTTTATACTGGTGCCGTCTACTAAAATATCTCCTTCCTGAAATTCGTAAAATCGTGCAAGAAGTTTAGCTAAGCTAGATTTTCCTGCCCCTGTGTGCCCAACAATTGCAAGCGATTCTCCGGGTTTAATCTTTAAATTGAAATTTTGAAAAACTTCTTTAGATTCTTCATATCTAAAATTAACATTTTTAAATTCGATCTCTCCCTTAAGCCGCGGCGGTTGGAGATCATCATTCTGAATAACTACGGGTAATGTGTCAATTAGGGCAAATATTCGTTCTGAAGCTGCCATTCCAGTTTGAAATACGGGCCAAAACGAGGCTACAAATAATAATGGAAAGAATAGATAACTTAATCCCTGGAGGAATAAATTCAAATCTCCCGCACTTATTGCACCTTTTAGTACATTTGAGCCTCCAGAAAATACAATTAAAGTTAACACCAGACCTTGAATAATACTTAAAGCGGGAAAAACCGCACTAAACACAAAACCCCTTCTTAAATTAACTTTATACGCTGTGTTATTTACATCATTAAAATTTTTATATAGTTTCCCTTCTTGTCGAAAGGTTTTTGCAATCTGAATTCCTGAAAAACTTTCTTTAACAAATGAATTAACAGAAGCAAGAGCTCTTTGACCGAGTAATGCCCTTTTTCGAGCTATTTTCCTATACGACATTGCCACCGCAAAAAATAGTGGAAACGTAATTAATGTAAGTAAAAACAATGTCGTGTTAATTATTGACATCATTATCAGCAGAAAAATAATGATGATGAATGAAGAAACTAGATCAAGAGAGAGATCAACAACTTGAGAGAAGTCTGAACTATCAGTATTTATACGACTCACAATCTTACCAAGCGGATTTTTATCAAAAAAAGAAAGATCGTGATTTAATACTGCTGAGGAAGCATTCTGTCGTAGGTCCAAAACGACGTCTCCAATAACTATTGATATTCGACGTCTCAAAAAGTAATTCAAAATCCACCCAGATAGGTTTAAGATGAATATGATAATAACTGCGAGGATGATGTAAAAAACATCCCTATTATATTGAATGTTGTTTATAGTAATGCTTGTAATAATTGGAATTACTGCTCTAGAAAGAGAAGAGATTGTTAGGATTAAAATTATAAATGTCATTGCACGTTTGTGAGGACCAAAATATTTTAAGATTCTTTTTACCAAATCTCTATCCTTATATTGCCTATCATATTCTTCTGCTTCAAGACCAACCCACAAGTTTCTTTATGACACCTCCTTCTGTTTAATCAACTGATCTACATCAATATCAAATTTCTTAACGAAAATCTTCTGATATTCTGTTGATGTTTGAAGTAATTCTTCATGAGTTCCTATTGATGCGATCTTACCTTTCTTTAATACAATTATTAAATCAGCCCATCTAATTTGAGAAAGTCTATGGGTAATTAATAGAGTAGTCCTATTTTTTAGGATATTCCTTATTGCCTTTTGAATCTTATCCTCTGTATTTGAATCGATTGCAGAAGTAGAATCATCGAGAATCAATATACGCGGATCTGATAAAAAAGCTCGAGCTATGGCTATTCTTTGTCTCTCTCCACCACTTAACTGGACTCCTCTCTCCCCAACCTCTGAATCATATTGTTTGGGAAATTGGCTTATAAAATCATGTGCTTGAGCTTCCTTCGCTACTTTAATGATTTCTTCCAGTGAAGAAGTTCTGCCAAATGATATATTATTAAAAAGACTTTCAGAAAATAAGAACACATCCTGTTCAATATAAGAAATCTGATTTCTTAATGATTTTAATGCATACTCTCGAATGTCTATATTATCAATTAAGATCCTTCCTTTATTTGCATCATAGAGACGAGAGATTAATTTTGTGAGGGTTGTTTTTCCCGAACCAGTCGTTCCCACAATTGCAACGGTCTGACCAGGTTCCACTTCAAAAGAAATGTTGCTTAGAACAGATTTATCACTCCCCGGATATGAGAAGGATACGTCTTCAAATCTGATTCTCCCGTCTAGTATCTTGGAAAAACCTTCAACATTTTCATCAATTTCTGTCTCAGTATTCATTATATCAATCAATCTATGGGAACTGGAAATGGCAACTCGGATTGTTCCAAAAACAAAAGAAGAAATCATAGTAGGGAATCTCAATTGAGCTAATAGTCCTAAATATCCAATAATATGACCAATTGTCATTGGAGGAGCTAAATATATGAGGCTAGGAAAAAAAACAAGAATAATTCCATGGGTTAATCCAGCTGTTATAGTCAAAGCCAATAAAAGTAAGGGGATATATTTTGCTTGAACTTTTCCCATATCTACATAAGCATTTCTGTATTCCCTTGCATTTGATAAATATTTCTCTAATTCCCTGGATTCTTGAACTGTAGCTTTAACAACTTCAATTCCTGTTAAAGTTTCATTTAATTTGGAGGTCATCATGCCAAAGGCGCCCCTAATTCTAAATGTTATTGGCTCTAATCTACGGACATAGAACTTTAATGCGATTAAAAATAAAATTGCGAAGTTGAGAGGGGCAATTATTAGTTGAGGAGGAAAAAAGAGGAGAATGTAAATGATGGGAATGACTAAAGTTGTAAATGATTCAAATATGAGAGATATCGCAGGACTGATTAAGAAATTTAACATTCTTACGTCGTCTGTGACTCTTGCCATGAGATCACCAATCTGTTGCTGTTCATGGAAGGATTGACTTTTTCCTAACAGGTTTGCATAAAACTCTTTTCTACAATCTCGTTCCATTCTCTGAGCAATAGTTTCCCTTATCAGAAAATTTATTAATCTCAGTACTGGTGCCCCCACAGATAACGAGAGAAGAATGAGTGTGTAACCTGCCAAAGTATAAGTTTTTCCTAGTAGGAAATCTGTGATAGCTCTACTAATTATTACATAAGTAATAGAAGAGAAATTAGAACTAATTATAGTTGTAATCAATATTAATGTAACTAAATACTTGTTAGATCCATGAAACACATGTTTAAGTATCCAATTTCGTGACCCTTTTCTGCGTGCTTTTTCAAACGGATCTTTTCCTGGTGAAAATTCAACAAAGTGCTTTTGATTAGAATTGACACCAGTGTTTTTCACAGAGTTCATAACGATAATACCAAAATCTAAGTATTATTTGAGGAATATTCAATTATTATTAGATTTTTAGGTTTTAATAAATAAGATTATCGGATAT
>JAEOTL010000323.1 GCA_016839845.1 Promethearchaeota archaeon | reverse complement strand
TTTTTGATATTCTGGAATAGAAATTTCAAAGGGTCTCCCAATAAATGCATGATCTACAGGATGATAACAATCCCATATGAAATCTATCATGTTCTGCTTATTGATCAACTCTATTTCTTCAAGAATTTCGAGAGCTAAAACTGCATAACAATTGATTTCCAGCAAGGATGATAAGGGGTAAATAATTTGCATGTTAGGATCACTTTGCAAATACCGTTCTGCATAAGCATCAATAAAGATACTTTCATTAGGCTGGTAAAACGACATGATAAAGTTGGTAATCTGGGCTGTGTTGATCTCATCTAACCTGCCGAGAACCTCTAAAATTTCGAGGGCATAGTAGGTTGCTTGGATAGAAGGCTGGTAGATTTGGGGGAAATACCCGTGGGTGCCGTAATACCCCATTTTGTAGTTAAAGATGTTGTTTAGTAAGCCGTTATATCCCAGTGAAGAGGATGCTATTTCTGTGCCTTCATTATGAGATTCTATGGGATATGTATTAGATATTCCTATAACAAAAAGAAGATTTATGGTTAATAGTCCTATTAAGCCTATAACTATACTATTTTTATTTTTCATTATCTACAAGATTTTACAATATATTGTATGCTTGATTGCAAAATACTAATGGAGATATTTAAAGAAAAAATACCATCTTCAAGAAAAAGAACCAGAAAAAAAAGGAGAGGAAATAAAGGTATAAGTATACTCTTATTATAGGATGCTCATGTAATAACTAGAGGGGGACCTTTGACCTTCCAGATTTCCATATCAAACATTAGGTCTGAATCAACGCCAGGCTCCTCACCTACACTCGATGCAGGTGTGTCTGCGTCATACATATGATTAATTACCTCTCTATTAATCCCTAACGAGAAAAGAAGAGGGTTATTTTCTATGTCTTTTAATGCATAAAAATAATACTCGATGGTATCATGAACATTAAATACTTGCTGAGCATTACCTAATGTAATTTCAATGATATCAGGTACAATAAACTGATCCAGCAATACTCCTAGCTTTAGCATAACCTTTTTTAAGAGATCAGCAGATCGTACCAAACTTTTAAATCCTGGTACTCGTAATTGTTTAAAAATTTTCTTTTCCACTTGGCCATGAATGGTGCTCATGCGTATATTTAGCTTTTTACAAATTTTACTTACACTAATTGGACTTTCGGGCAAGCATAATGCAGAAATGGAGGTTACCACTCCTACTACCACGTCATCTTTTGTATTTTTAATAATTTCCCACAAATATTCCAAAATCTTTCGAGACTGATAGTAAAAATACATCCCCAGACCAAAATGCTCGGAAACTTCCATAACTCTCTGAATAATATATTCTTTCCTGTTTCTTTGTTTATATCTAGGCATATAATTTTGAATCTGAAGCTTAAATGCTTGAAAATCGTCTTTTGAAATCTGGGAGCTATCTATCAACATCTCTTCATTAATCGGCTTACAATCATATTTATAAGTAAAGTAAATGGTCAGCGGAACTAATTTTTCTGGAGTACGGTATTTTGTGCCCCGAAGGACTTGCCTGTGAATATGTTTAAAATTTCTTAATATCTTACTTTTATCGGAATCTGGTAAGGAAAGTGCTTCAAAAATCCTGTTAATCTCCACAGAAGCTTGTATCAATACATTTTCCTCATTAGATTTCCTAGAATCAATCTTACTCAACCTCTCTAATTGATAGGACCGGGGATTTCGCAATCGTTCCTTTTTAAACCCCATTTGAGTCTTTCCCAAAGGAGCATATTGTAAAATATCTTGATTATAGGGGCGATGATATTCCATTATTTGTATATCCAACATAAGCCCGCATTCTTTACAAACATAACCAGACTCATTTTGAGTGATATTATTTGAATTACATGCATCGCATACCAAAGATGCATCCAAACCAGAATTTGCATATTTAACTTTATTATGGGTTGCCAACTCGATCACAATCACAAATTTTCTTAATTACTAAGAAAAAGAAGATGGGGAGTGCCCTTTTTAAACCTTATCCTCTGGATCGAAAAATGAGGGTAGAGACGCTCTTCTCACAAGTTTCATTTTTACACTTTTGTAAAAATGGGCAATTTTTCCATTTCACCCATCACCCCCCTCTGATCAAAGTCGAGGAAAACTTGTGCTATCACCTATACGTAATTTTAAGGTTAAGTTTAAGTTAAGAAGTTGTATTTATGATAACAGTTATTTATTATCGTTAAGCTTCAAGACTTTAGGTTTTTTGAAGTTACGATTATATAAATATTTAATTTTTACATTTTTTGGGAACTGGATTTTTTCTTTATATAGGCTCACTATTCATATTTACCATGATCTTTATTGATATGATGATATGGTTTTGCATTATTTTAGTTGTCTCACTTACCAGCCAATTGGCATATCGGTATTCAAAGGGACGTATAAGAGCATTTTTAAATATTCTTGGGTTTATCGGAGTATTTATCCACGAAGTAAGCCATGCTTTAATGTGTATCATATTTCGGGTGCCGATTAGAGGTTTTTCAGTGAAATTTCGCTCCGAATATAGCAATAGAGTCGCCCCCCATGGAAAAATAACAATTGGAGAAGTAGAACGAATTTCTTTCTTACAGAATGTAATGGTATCAGTAGGCCCCTTAATAATATCTACATGGATCTTTTTATTCTGTCTTGATATAGTAATCATCCAAGGAGTTGATGCTATTACCACCGTCATTATAGGGTTTATCATGATATCCATTATGATAGGAGCCAATCCATCATCGCAAGATATTTCTAGCATGTTTGTATCCTATGGTATAGATCCACTGTATTCCACTTATCAATTGTTCCTGACAGCATTAGCAATAATTATCGTGTATTTTGGAATTGATTTTTCGGTCATTGCTCTTCCAATGGAACTGCTTTATTATATAGTGGCTTTCTTTACGGTTGTCGCGTTTTATTTTATGCTCAAATATTCTCTAAAATTATTATATTATTTTTACCGGCGAATTTTCCATAAAAAACGTGTAGCATCTCGAAGGCTTACTCGTAAAAGGCATAAACCTTATGAGCAAAGAGATGAGTATTATGAGGAGTTATTTATCGAAGAGGGGTACGATGAATGAAAGTTTTATGTTATTTTGTGATAATCATTGCGTTTATGATGTATTTTCAGAAAGAGCCTATCTATACCGTGGTAATAATTGGCATCGGAGTCGCCGTATATATATATTTCAAATCGCGTAAGGGAAAGGGAGGCGTATTCGGTAAATTTTTAGGAGGAAGTTCACAAGATTCAGAGGATCGCATGAATGATTTAATTTTATTTTTCATGCTCCAACAGATGGTTAACACCTCTTCCCAAGAATCTGTAAGAGAGCAAAAGAAAGATAAAAAGCAGGATCACGATGATAAGATAAAGCAAGAAGTGCTTGACCTTTTAGAGCGTGATTAAGTATTGGAACAAGAATCCTTAATTTTAGATATTGAACAATTACTTTCCTCACGAAGATTATTAAATGTGTATGGAAAGTCAGGTGCGGGAAAGACCTCATTAGTATTATATTTAGCAGGTCAGCTTTTGACTAAGGAGCTTCCGTATCATTATCAGTGTGTATGGATTCAAGCCAGTGAATTTTTCCCTTCCCGCCGGCTTTCCCAGTTGTTTGAGAAAGACAATAAGAAATTACGATTTTTAAGAAATAATATTTTTATTACTCCTTTTAAAAAACCGTTTCTCTCCTATAAAGCACAAGTAAGATTTTTTTCTACATTTGTAGGGAAATTGTTACCCCCTGAACTGAAAATAATAGTTATTGATAATATTTCGCATCATTTACGCTTCAAACTTGCACAATACAGTAGTATTAATGAAAAAACAAGGCTTTTAAACCATTTTTATGAAGAACAGCTACTTCCATTAATTATGTTCTGTCAAAAACAGGATTTCATACTCATTTTAATTCATGAAGTATCCTACAATCCTAAGTTAGGAAAGATTGTACCTTTTTTCCATAAGCTTTATAGCAGGATTGATACAGTAGATATATTTTTAGAGAAAGATATTGCTTCTCAGCATAAAATATTAAATCTTACTTATTTAGAATATCACAAACAGGTAGGCTATCAAATTCAGAATGATGGATTTCAATGGATCCCAATTTCTTAGTTATATTTAAGGCATAAATTTGACAGATCATTAAAATATTTTTCTTTAAATAGATTCACGTTAATCATATTTATGATATTTACTTCTAGCGGGGTATTGTCAAGGCGGGTTCAATGTGCGATCTGTAATCGCGACATAAAAAGTTTACAGGGTGTATACCAATCAAAAATGCTCCACGGGGTTGTGTGTGAAAATTGTGCAGAAATGTTTCCACCTGACGATATTGAAATGATGCTAAACCTATTTTTCCTTTATGGAGGATATTTTGGAAAGGAGGGGGATAGACCCTTTTCTATTGAGCATCTGGCAATAAGTCTCTTATTGGTTGGTGAGAAGATGAAAGAAGATAATAAAACTTTCAGCATTGATGAAATGCAT
Organism: Promethearchaeota archaeon; assembly: GCA_016839845.1. Next base: position 10,184 of record JAEOTL010000323.1, on the reverse strand, counting down.
CAAAAAGCCATGCATCAAGCTCTCATACATGGTATAAGTCCTGCAGAATATAATACCAAGTTAAAAAAATTTCTTAAATAAGTGAAGTTCAATTTCTTTTGTTTTTTTCTTGAGTTTTTTCTTTATATATACTAGGCATTTTTGGGTAAGTAATCTAAATTATAATTTGGAGTTGATATAAAAAATAGCTGATTTAAATTTAGTTAAAGGAATTAATGCTCGTCAAATAAAGCTGTTGCAGGAAAACGGAATCAGTACCGCTGAAGCACTCGCCATGTCTCCGCATGGGGTCGTATCCGAAATAGATGGTTTAGGTGGTAAAACCGCCAAGAAATTAATTTGGAACGCCCGGAACGCTTTAGGTATGACCGAGTTTTCTCTTGCTGAAGATATTGATGAAAACACCGAATATATTACCACCGGTTCTGCTGAGTTAAATCGAATACTCGGAGGAGGCGTTGCTACGGGAAAACTTACTGAGGTGTTTGGACCTTTTAAATCAGGAAAGACCAATCTTGCCCACACTATTGCAGTAACAGTTCAATTGCCGGAGAAGAAAGGCGGTTTAAATGCTACCGTTGCATATGTAGATTCAGAGAATACTTTTGCAAAAGAGAAGATTAAACGTATCGCTAAACGATTTGGAATGGATCCTAAGAAAGTATTTTCCAAAATCCATCATGCCAGGATTTATAGTTCCGATCATCAACAACAAATGATCGCAAAGGCAGAATCGCTTTGTAAGACTCGTGGAGTAAGGTTAATTGTGGTAGATAGTTTGATGGCCCTTTTACGTAATGAATATGTAGGGATAGGCATGCTAGCCAGACGGCAAAATGTACTCAATAATATGATCCACGCATTATCTAGAACGGCGGAAACATACAATTGTGCGATATTATTGACCAATCAGGTTGCGACTAAGATGATGGGAATGTTTTCGGCTAACGATGCAATAGGAGGAAATATTGTTGCCCATGGCTGTCATTTTCGTGTGATGTTCAAGACTAAGGGATTTTCCTCTAATAATTCATTAAAGAGAAGAGCAATTATAGTAGATGCAGCAGATTTACCGCCCGAAGAGTGTGAGTTTTTTATTACGAGTGCCGGTATTGCTGATTCTGATCAGGTAGAAATGCCCGCTAAAAAAGAAATGGACTTTGAAATAGAAACTTTATACGAGGAATCAAGCGCAAGCCAAGAAGGGGAGGATGAATCTAATGTTGAGCCAACAGAATCAGATGAGAGTGATCTTATCACCGTAAAAGGCATTGGAAAGGGTACTGCTGAAAACCTAAGGAATTATGGAGTGTCAAATATTTCCCAATTGATTGACTCTGATCCAGAGGATGTGGCATCGAAAATTAGTGGAGTTTCTGCAAAAAAAGTACAAGAATGGCAGGAAAATGCGCGAGCGATATTACAAGCCTAATTACTTGTTTTTTTCTTATTTTTTTATATTTTTTTTTTTATTTTTTTTATTTTATATAGTTCTGACATGAAATCTATCTACCATGATAATTAAACAAGAAATTCTTGAAAAATTTTCTTTCATAACTAAGAAACAGAGATTATTCAATGAGCGAAATTTTAAGATTTTCTTATTTTCAGGATACCTTACTTATCTGACATTACTTACCATTGATATTATTTTGGCCTCAATGTTTGGATTTACCATCGTAAACAATTATATTAGTGAATTAGGAAAAGCAAGTGTAATCCCTTTTCCGCTATTTCATGACAGTATTGCTATCTTAGGAGGAGTAATAACCATTTTCAGCAATCTCTATTTCTTTCGCAGATTAAAAACTCAATATCGACCTTCTAAATGTTCAAAAGAGTTTGTAAAAATTGGGTTAGCTAGTGGAGTGGTTGGCGCGGTTGCATACATCTTTCTTGGCATCTTCAGTTTGGATCGTGCTGGTCCAGGTGAAATTTATCATGGTATCTCGATGGCCCTTTCATTTGGCGGATTTATTTTATCCATATTTTTCTACAGTTTAAACATTTTTCTTACCCATAATTGCGCATTAAGAAGGGTTGGTATTTATGGGTTTACTTTTCCTATCGTTGCATTAATTATCTATTTTTTGAATGTAATCCCTTTAACCGAATGGATATTGTTTTATTCAATTTTAGCCTTTTATCTTCCTTTTGATTACTATGTATTCAAATAAATAAAATAACCTAACTACTTTTTTTCTATTTTATTGTTTTCTTTGGCGTATTTTTTTCTTTATGTTTAAGGTTTTAAAAATTATCACTAAAGACACTATAACAAAAAATCTTAACTTTTAAACCCAGATCATTTTTCTTGCGAAAATGAATCACCGCTAAGACTAGAGCTCTTAGGTTTCTTATTTTGATCTATTAAATGCAGTTTTGTCCAAATTTCTGAAAGTTTATCAAAATCAACATGTTCAGGAAAGTAGGAATCGCATGTTTCCTTATGACATTTTATAGCACTGCCTCCATATACATAATCTCCAGCGTCATTGCAGTATCCGTCAAATTCTTCTGCGCAGGGAGGTAATTGTGCTTTGATTTTTTCTCTATAATTCTTTATTTTTATATTTTCAGCTACTTCCTTCCTTATTTTAGGAGAGATAAATTTAAAATCGTAGGATTTACCTGTAGAAATAATATAATCCATAAGCTCTTTTTGACTTGAGTAAAAGGTATGATCTTCAAGGATCCACACTTTAAGTTTTTCATCCCATCTTCTATCAAACGTATATCTTAGTATTTCACTTAATTTTCTATCAGGGAGGGATCGTATTATAAAGTTCTTATCAATTTTTTCAATAACATAGTGCGCCCCATGTTCAGCAACAAAATCCTTTTCTTGACAAGCATAACACTTATCATAAGCAAATGAGCAATAGTTAGTTTTACATTTTGGGCATAATTTCATATTTTGTTCTATAGCATAATGACATTTTTTGCATAATACGAGGGTTTTATTCATGGATAGATACTCTTGGATACGACTATTAATTTTTTCATGATATAGGCTAAGTAATTCTTCGTATGAAGCCACTATTATTTTATTATTGAATATTTCTTTAAGCTTCCAGTTAATTTGCTTATATATTTTCTTAGTTAACTCCTTAGAGTATCTAATTTTAGCTTTATTGAACTTCTTTTTACAATTGGAGCAGTAATATTTTGGACTAGTGGTTTTTCTCTCATTTAGACTTGAGGAATCGCAATAAGGACACGCCTTAACGCTCTTCACTTTTTTTTCAGGGTGCTTTTTAATATAATCGCTGATTATTTGCTTTTTAAGTTTTTCTTTAGATTTTTCAGACCACGCATCTTCCCATTCATTCTTCCATTTGAGATCATTCTTTATTAAGTAATTTAATTTATTTTCAAGACATTCATTCCACGTTTGTTCATAATAACGATAAGTAATTCCATCTAGGTGATGGACAACGAGTTTATCTTCTTTTTCACACCAATCACATTTATTATTAGATTTATTTAGTCTTTGGAGTCGATGTTCCTTCCATTTTTTTGTTTGTCTTATTTTTTGGTGAGGAGATTGCCCTTTTTTATAAATAAATGGACAACATTCAGGACATAAGTTAAAAACATTCTCTTTCTTTTCTTTTCCACAGTGGACGCATATATTTTGAGTAGTTAACATCATCACAAACTAAAACCTATCCCTTTGAATCTCTTAAGCAAACAGTATTTTTAAAAAAAGAGACAACCTTGAATTAATAACTTATTTAGCTTTTTTCATCTTTTTATGAGAGGAAAAAGAAGGTTAAAGGATTATTTCTGTTTTATTTTCAATCCCAGATCATTTTTCTTACGAAAATGAATCACCACTATGATTAATGCTCCTGCAATTAATCCTGCACCTATTACGGTAAATAATCCTAAATCAAATGGTATTGAAAAATTATTTGATGATATAGTTTGATTATTATCATCTGGTGGAGGGTTGCAGATTGGCCCATTATCCACCACCGCATAGGCAACATTCATCCAAGTTACTTCGCAATAAATCCAGATCTTAATCGTGTATTCTCCCGCCATCGCTGTACCAAAACTAAATATATTTACTCCTGCCACAGAGGCTAGGGTATCGTTCTCATATATAGCAAATGGAATCCCGTTAGGATCGCTCATGTTATATACAACTCCCCCTCTGCTGTTTAGTTTAAGACATATGGAAGAGACTCTGCCAATATAGAATTTATAGCTTCTGTCGGTTCGAAGAGTAATCTTATGAGGCATAAAATATCCGTCTGAAAAGCAGGATACCTCATAAAAGATAATGCGCCCATGTTCATTTTGAGGAATTTTATCATATAAACACTTAATATCTTCTCGTACTATTTTTATTTTAATGTTAAGGTTTTGTTCCACAGTGGCTTTAAATAAGAAAGTATGATTTCCTTCCACCGCAGTTCCAAATGGAGTAGAAAATTCGCCATCCTGCTGCGAGATATTGGTGCAGAATATCTGAAATTTGCGATTACTACTATCCCATACAGTAATGTTCATATAACAGCTATGAGGAGTTACCACCTGTACAAAGATAGAATGCATATAAGCTTTGAGCAAGTTAAATTGAAATGTGTAGCTATTTTGTGTTTTGGTAAAGGTGAGTACCTTACAGATATATTCATGACTACTTGTACTAAGTCTATCTGGTGTTATATCATCGAAAGGTTGGGAATCGAATTCTTCACTTGGAGTTAGGCTAGGTAAGATCATGATCAGAAGCCCACTTATTATAATTATCAGCAGTACGATTTTTCGTTTTTTAATAGCCATACACCTGTAATTCTTTGAATTCTGTTTTTAATTCACCAATAGTGACGCATCTATCATAATCAATACAGCTAAAGCAGGGTTGATCTGTCCAAAAATACGCTGGTTGATGGGGACGTTCAACTATGAGGATCGGGAATTGGTTTCGCGGACAGTTTAGCGCAGAATTACTCAATTTTCCTCGTTTTGGTAAAGGATAGGATGTTTTGCAAATTTCACATTTTACAAACCGTTTATAATTATTAGTTTTATACATCATTAAGGAACAGTTACACTTAGGACAGATCCCAATCTCTTCTAATTTTCGCATTCCGTTGGTCACTTTTTATGAATTTAGCTATGAAAATTTATTGTCCTATTTAAAGAAAAAATGAAAAGTAAAAATGAAATAAACCAAGGATTATATCTATAGCCCCCTTATTCTTACTTTTTCTTGACAAATTCAAGCTATATACTTTTTTAAAATAAAAATATATTAGGGAATTATTATTCAATATTTGACAAAAATATAAAAAAAAGAGGAGATCAAATGTGAATTTTGAAGTTATTGTTTCTAAGGGAAACCCAAGAGTATATAAAAATAGGGATTTAAGCCTTATAGATGTTGATGATGAAAAAATAGCAATAGCACACCAAAACTACAATCGTGATATTTATTTTAATGAGATATTAAACATTGAGAAAAAAAGAGGGATTAAAATAACATTAGAAAATCAAGAGGTTTTTACTCTATCTTTTAAGTGGACGTATTATCCTGGTCTACGAGGTGTACAAGAAGCTAAAAATGCGGGTAGGAAAGGTGACATTCTCTATAACCTATTAAGGAAAAAAATGGAAATGGAATAAAATGAGTAAGGAAGATGATACAAATAAAAATACTAGAAGCCAACATAACATCTTTATCTTTTTTTTTAGTATAGTATTGTTATAAAGAAAAAATAAAAAATTACAAAACATGGAATGCCATTCCTTTTAAATGACATTCTATTCCTATCTAGAGTGGATTTCGCATCCGATGGTCACTTAACCTTCCTTTTTTTTGAGGTTAGATCCATTCTAACCTCTTTTTTTTCTCAAAATTTTTCTTTAAATATACCTACTAAAAACAGTTATTATGGTCTTATGTGATTATTTTGACGGATTTCAAAACGGAATCGAATTTTTAGTCGCTTTAGGCTCTATTATAGGCTTATTAGGACTGGTAGTAGGGATTATTTTTTTAATTTGGGGCAAATCTCGATTACGTTACAAAATGATGGGCGTAGTTCTTGCTTCACTTATCCTTTTAGCACTCTGTGGGTTGGATACAGGATTAAGATATTTTAATATATATCGCTAAGATTCTACTTCTGTACCACGCTAGGGGTATTATTAATGGTAGCAATCTTAAGAACACCAGTAAAGAGGATTTGAAAAAAAAAAAAAAAAAAAAAATTAAAATTATCTAATGATACCCTTCTGGTGGTTGATTACCCCCTATTAGAAATCCCAATAATTCAAATGCCTCTCCTGTGAGAAACGAACCGATCCACAGCAAAAGAATCCCGAAAGCCATTGATTTAAGATAGATTTTTCTGCTGTAGATAGTTCCTAAGATTGAAAACCCGAATAGCACCCATCCTAGCCATACGCACAGTTCACCTAGTTTGCTAAAAATGAAATGAAAAAAGGTCCCTACTTGATATTGTAGATTCATCCCAAAAAACGGCACATAGATAGCGATAAATCCTAAAATCCCGATAAAAATCCATGTAAACGTTTTGGTTTTGTGTTTTCTTTCCTGAATAATAATAATTCCATCTTTTCTGGACATCTTTACCTTCCTTTTTATTTTAATTTTAAGTTTTAAGAAAAGAATCACCCCGTAGTATTTAAAGAAAAAACAATTCCTATGATTTTTTGTTTAAATAGAATGAATAATGAAAAGGTTATAACAAATTATATTGAAAGACTGAGGTTATATGAAAGAACCCCACGAGTTTGATGAATATGTATTATTTAGATGGCGTAGAGAACAAGTAAAAGAGCAGATTAAAAAAAATAAACATATCAAGCGGATACGTAATAAAGTGAAAAAAGGGAAATCGAAAAAGATATAGATTCTTTATTTTGTTATAACCAAAGTCAACTGCATGTTCCTAGACAGGGTAGTCTGCTTAATTGAATTTTTTCTTTTTATATATATTGTCCCTATCTAGATCATGGGAGTAAAATTACAGAATCTTATTCTCCGTAATAAGTTAGATTTTGCTGATTTAGCAGGCACCATAATTGCAATCGATGCTCCCAATATTATCATGGGATTGTTTAACTTTGCCCGAAAAAACCCAGATGGTAGCTATGCTGGGCTGATTCTGGATCGTACGCAGCGTCCAATTTCTCACCTTTATGGTCTTTTATATCGGATCAATTTCTATTATAGTAAGAAGATCTTTCCCTTGTTTTGTTTTGATGGAAAAGTTTCTGAATTAAAGAAACTTATCACTAAAGACCAGTTAAAGGACTTTCGATTTACTCAGAGATGGTATGAATCTGCTTTGAAATCCAATAATAAAGATTTAGCGAGGAGAATTGCGTTGAGTAAAGAATATTTATGGCAAAACATTATTCAAGAATCTAAGCAACTTCTTAATGGTCTTGGAGTGCCCTATATTGATTCCCCCGCTTCAGCAGAATCGCAATGTGCCCAATTAGTAAAAGATAAGATTGCTCATTATTCCAATTCTCAGGATTTTGATTCTTTAGTGTTTGGATGCCCTCACCTCATACAAAATCTTTCAAAATCATTACGCAGGAAAGTGCAAGGCAAATGGGCATACCAGAAAATAATTCCTTATGAAATCAATTTAAAAGAAACTCTGCATTTTTTAGGGATTAATCAGTTTCAACTAGTTGATATGGCCATCTTAATAGGGTGCGATTATTTTTCAGGCATCAAAGGAATTGGTCCCAAGAAATCCCTCAAATTAATACAAAAATTTCATACATTAGAAAATGTGATTGCCCATGAAAAAAGCAACTATACATTTGGTCCACTTACTTCAGAATTAATTGCTCAGATAAGAAAGCTATTTTTATTTCCAGAGGTGCTAAGTAACTATTCTGGGATTATGTGGAATATGCCTAATGAATCGATTGTGAAATCCTTTTTATGCGAAAAGCATTTCTTAAATAAGGAACGAGTAGAGACCAATTTAGGAAAATTTACTGCGAATTATGAAAAGTGTAGAGCATATTTTATCGCTCATAAAGATAAACCTCGTATTATTCAGAAGACCATAGATCACTATTATAGGTAATTTTTCTTTATATATGATGGTTTTATTGTATGGGTATTAGAATCTATTTCATTCTCTATCGATGAGTTATGGCAAATATCGTTTCGAAAAAGTTAATGCTGTCGAGTGTTTTGGTAAAGGTTCTTCCTGACTTTTCTTCGAAATCTACGGTATTGAATTATCTTTTTCGGAAAAAATGCTTCGTTGATTCCCATGAACGTCTTTTGGTCCTTTCTGATTACACAATGAAAAAAATTGCTCAAGAAGTAAATGTTCCCCTTGACACAACCGAGGGGATCATCATTCAATGTTTACTTAATATGTTTCATTTTAAACGGGTGTTAAACTGTGGAGCATTTACGTGGAATAATAATATGGAGAAGCTTAAGCGAAAATTAAGGGTATATCTCTATAAGGCACATCGCATAGCCCCTGTGTTTGATTATAAGCGAGCCAAAATCAATAGCGAAACTCTTATTAAGCTAATGAAAAGGACTTGTTATATCCCTCGATTCACCACCCAACTTGCGTTAGTGTTGTTTATTACTGATGCGAATAATCAGCGGAAGATTTTTGATACTCCTCTCCTCCAAAGGAATTTGCGTGCATTTTGCGACTGTTCGGCATTTGCCTTTCATCGCGCCAGAAATAAATTGCGAATTAATAGTCAAGGACAGCTAAAAGTGTAAAAAATTATGAATAAAGTTTTTCAAAGAAATGTTTTTTTGTTGATATTATGTACTTTTTTCTTTGCTCATGTTTCAGTAGTTAATCATTCTGAAATTTTTCTAGAACATCAAGAAAATTATAACCAGCTCTGTGACAAAGATTTTCAGTTTCATGATGATCTATATATGAATAATGGTTTTTCAATGAATATTATTTCAGAATCAAATAACCTTCTCTTGATGGATAAGCCTACTACAGGAACGGTCTCAGTCCTAGCAATGCCTGTCTTTTTTTCTGATCAATTAAATACAAATTCCATAGTAGCGATAGATAATAAGTGGGATGGCACAAGTAATTCTGTTAAGACATATTATTTAGAAAATTCTTTTAACAAGTTGAATGTATTAGTATTAACTAAACCTTGGGTGTTAGCGCCTAAGCCCATCTCTTATTATGCGATAGGAGAGTCTGGTAATTTTGTCAGGGAAATGGAGTTATTCCAATTTCTATGCTCATTTTGGGATGCAGAAGTTGATTTCAGCAATTATAATTATGTCTATGTTGTCTATTCGGGTGTTGATGGTAGGGATAATACCCATTTTTGGCCTCATGTCTGGACTGTGGGATTTCCTTATATACAGGCAGGGGATGGAATAACATATGATAAGATCGGGTATGTCGGAGAATTTAATCCAATAGGAGTATATGCACATGAGTTTGGACATTCCCTAGGTCTTATGGATTATTATTCGTCAGAATTTTATTGTGGATATTGGGAAATTATGGGTTGTGGCGGTGATAACGGCGAAGGAAACCATCCCGCTCACATGAGCGCCTACTCTAAAAGCGAGCTTGGTTGGATTAAAGAGGATGAGGTTTTAATATTAGATGAAAGCAACGACAATATAGGCTTTATTAACTTATATTCATTGGAGCGCCCAAATTGTCCAGATGGATCATATTATGCAGTAAAAGTTCCATATAATGCATCAATGTACTTTCTTATCGAATTTCGAGATGATTATGGATATGATGCGTTTTTACCAGATAAAGGGGTGCTATGGTCAAAAGTAGACTTAACAAAGGAAACAGCTGAAGGGCGCTTGGAATATATTGGTGGAGATCATAGTAATCCTTATTTAGATGGGGTTGAATTAGATGATGAAGAACAGGATAATGAAGACAATCATGTACGATGGCTAACTGGGGATTTCGAATTGCTTGTAGCATCGATTGAAGAACATACTGATTATATGGAAATCCTTGTAGATTGCTATCATAATCCAGGTAATGGTTGGAATGTTCATGTTGGTTTGGAACCAGAAAAAGTATTAGTATGGGAACTTCCAGATTTGAAGAACGGAGATATTATTGTTTTTCACTGGGATACCCCTTTTGCGAATACTTTATCTGATTTTCACATCGCAAAGTCAAATGGAGGTGCTT
>JAEOTL010000322.1 GCA_016839845.1 Promethearchaeota archaeon | reverse complement strand
GTATGCTCGAACGCAGGAGGGCTTGGTATTTTAGCTTCAGCTATATATAGGAAACCTGAACCATTACGAGAAGCGTTGCAAAAACTTAAGAGTCTGGCTAAAGAACCATTTGCGGTGAACATGAATTTTTTTCCGATGCTTAAACCGCCAAACCAAATGAGACAATTCAAGGTAATGATTGATGAAGGGGTCAAAATAATCGAATCTTCTGGCCATGAAGCACCCGAAAAATTCATTCATCTTTTCAAAGAACACGACATTATCTGGATGCACAAATGTGCTGGCGTGCGTTATGCAAAGAAAGCTGCTTCACTCGGAGCTGATATTGTGGAAGTCGTTGGTTGGGAGAATGGTGGCCACGTGGGGCGTTTTGATATTGGTACTTTTGTATTAACTCCTGCTACTGTCGATGCCATAGATGTACCCGTTATTGCGGGAGGTGGTATTGCTGACGGGAGAGGATTAGCTGCGGCTTTAGCATTAGGAGCCGAAGGAGTAATCATAGGTTCACGACTTCTGATTACAAAAGAATGTCCCATTCATGATAATTTAAAAAATGCTCTTGTTAATTGTAGTGTGTATGATACTACAATCGTTTTGAGATCAGTAAATAATGCACTTCGAGTATGGAACAACCAAGCTGCTCAAAACGTTCTCAAACTAGAAGAATCAGGTGCCCCTGATACAGAACTTTTTTTGGCAGCATCGGGAATGTTTACAAAAACCATGTATGAAGAAGGAGATATAACTGCGGGCATGATGACCATTGGACAAGGTCTTGGACTTAGTAAAGACATTCCCACAGTAAAAGAATTAATCGAGCGCGTAGTGAAACAAGCTGAAGAGATAATTCGAAAACAAAATTCTATTCTTTCTTAATTTTTTATTTTTAGCTTATTTTTTTTAAGCTTTTTGTCTTAAAATAATTTAAGCGGCCTACTATAATATATTAAAGAAATATGAAAAAAATTGCAAGAGTTAATTTGGCCTTCGTATTACTTTTCCGGGATATTTCTTCCTTTGTTTTTCGTTTTCTACGACAGGGATTCCATTGATTAATACATGAATTATCCCTTCTGGAAATTGATGGGGCTGCATGAAATCAGTATTATCTTTTACCGTATCTGGATTGAACATTACAATATCGGCCCAATTTCCCTCTCTTATTAACCCTCTATCCCTCAGACTGAGTCGTTGCGCTGGAAAAGATGTCATTCTGCGAATCGCATCTTCCATGGTTAGCAATTTTTCCTCTCTAACATATTTACCTAACAATCTCGGATAAGTACCGAATACGCGGGGATGAAAAATCTTAAAGTCAGGTAAATGCGGACTGGCAGTGGCATCAGTTCCAATCATCTGATAACGGCTTGTCATAATGCGGCGGATATCTTCTTCACCCATAGTTTCTATTGTGATATTCACATCTGCATTTTCATTTATCAGTATCTCAAAATAAGTTTCAAAATCGTCTGTTTTTCCCTTAATTTTAGTAATTTCCGAAATACTCCTTCCCTCAACATCTTTCCATTCCTTGTTTTTAAAGAATGTGATATAAATATGATCAAATCCGCTGGTTTCAATCCAATTCTCCCAATCATCTGAAGGATTGAGAATATCTTTCTTGATTTGTTCTCTATCTTCTGGATTATTAAGGCGTTCAAGTATTTTTTCCTTGCCTCCTTCACGAGCCCAAGGAGGTAAACTTGTCATAAGACCAGATTGACCCCGATTATATGGATATTGATCACATGTTATACTTATCCCCCGAGAATTTGCTTCCTCCATCAATCGAATAGTCTCTTTACTCGCACCCCAATATGCTTTACCTGCGACCTTATGATGGGCGATTTGCCCTCCAGCGCAGCCCGATTTTTCAACTATCTCAATGACCTCTTTAACTGAACTGATTAGGTTTTTACCCTCACCGCGAATATGTGAAAAGTAAAGGGCATTATAATCTCCAACGACTTTCGCGAGTTCAATGATTTCTTCTGTTTTTGCAAAAACCTGTGGCGCATAAATTAAGCCCGTACTTAACCCAAATGCCCCTGCTTCCATTGCTTCCTTAACGTAAGATCTCATTTTTTCAATCTCTTGGGGAGTAGGAGCTCGATTTTCAAAACCCGGTCCACCTGCTATTCGAATAGGGGCAAAACCAACGACAGGAACAATATTACCAGGGATTCGCAGATTATCCATCTCTTGAAGATATTCTTTAAAAGTATTCCACGTAATCTTCAAATCTCCCCCCATGGGAGTTAGACTACTAAATAATTTTTTAAACTCCGCTAGTTTTTCTTTAGGAATGGGTGCCATACTTTCCCCACACATCCCGACCACGCTTGTAGTTATCCCTTGACGCATAGCAGAATCCATTCTAGTATAAATTGCTAACAAAAAGTCTGTATGAGTATGCATGTCAATAAAACCCGGACACACAATTAAACCCTTTGCATCAATTTCTTTAGCTGCATCATTTTTCAAGTTCGGGCGAATTTTTTCAATAAATCCGTCCTTAATTCCAATATCAGCATAATACCATGGATTTCCCGCGCCATCGACTATTTTACCATTCTTTATAATAATATCATAACTCATTTGTATCAACTCAATAATTTTAAATTAAGATCCTTTTTGGACATATTCCATAATTTGCTCTTTGGTCATTCCGGCTAAACCTAAATCCTCAAGTGTTCTCCCCTTCCAGAAATCCATCTCACAAATTGCAGCACCTAAATGAACAATCGAATCTATGATCGGTGTGGGAACATCTACTAAATCACCTAACTGTGATCTATGAACTAAACCGTAAGGAAGGTCTTCAGTGATATATCTATTATAAATACTTGATGGCCCCCTCATATGAGCTACGATCCCATTTTTATCAAAAGGGGCCCAAAAATCATCATTCATGATGCTACAAGGATTTCTAAACTTTTCATCCTCAAATTCCCGCATTTTAAATCCAAATGCGTTGGCAACTGCTAAAGTTTCATCATAAACTTTTCGAATGATACGGGCTGGGGCTTCTGTAATTCCCTCTCGATAAAGGTAAAATTCTCCTTTTGACCATTGAATTCTTCCCACATTTAATAATGTGCCAGGTGGATGAACTGTGGGATTTGGATTGCTAAATGAAACAGATAAAATATTATCTATTGGTTTTAATACAGGAAATGTATCTTTTATCAATCCTAACATCTCTTCGGTTTCACCTGCTGGAAACGTGGAGAATAACATTTGTTTGGCTTTTACAAATAATTCCACTTTAGAAGGACCAATAATTCTCGTTCCATATGGCAAGGTATTCGTTTCTGCAATATGTATTTTTTTCTTTGGAGCTTCTTCTCTTAATCTTTTAGCAAGTCGTAATGCTCCTGCGTCACCAGCCCATATAACGACTAATTGACCATCTCTAAGATGAGGGATCATATCATCAAAAAATGTTTTATGGGCGATTGCGGGAATGCAAAGGAAAATGATATCAACATCTTCCAAAGCCTCTTTAAAGTCCAAAGTAGCCTTATGAATCTTTGCCTTATCTTCTACAAGTCCAGTACTCTCTATCACTCCAGTTTCAAGTGTGTGTTTAAAAGATTCTTTAAAGCTAGGATGCTCACATAAAATCACATCAAATCCTCGTAAAGTTAAATCTACTGCCATTTGGTGTCCCCCATTACCGCCTCCCAAAATAGATATCGGTTTTTCCATATTAAATTACCTCTAATCTATATTTTTTAGTCATAATTTTTATTCAATTTAATATCAAAAAAACCTTGCTATCTCAGAGATTTAATATATACGCTTATTTTGCTCTTCATCTTATCTATGGTTGAGTTGTATTCTTTAATCCAATTATCCCCATACAAATACGATTAATTAAAAAAAGGAAACAAAAATTGTTGTTTACGTACTTGACACATGACTCCTTGGTCACAATTAATACCAATTATGGGATCTCAAATTAAATTATTAAATTATTGGTCGGATCTATTATCTTGATAAATTTTACTTGAAAGTTTTAGCGCATTTTCATAAATATAGGAGCGCTCTTCTCTATGCAACTTTATCGCACCAGTAGGACATGTTACTGCGCAAGCTCCACATCCATAACATCTATTGGGATCGACTGATGCTTTCTCATCTTCAACGATAATTGCTTTAAACGGACATCGTTGTTCGCATAATCCACATCCATTACATGTTTCTTGATCCACTTTAGAGACATAATTGGATTTAGCAACACAATGTTCATTTTTTTCCTCAAAACGAGTCATGCCTCTTAAAAGAGCACAACAACACGCACAACAACAGCAAATTACGAAATGATTCGGATCTTTTACATTTTCAGTTGTAAAAATTAATCCCAGTTTTGCATATTTATCTATTAACTGATGTGCTTCCTCTCGTGATAATTCCCTTCCCTCTCCCCTTCTGATGAAATATTTTCCGAACAATCCTAACTGAAAACAAGATTCTTCTATAGGGTATTTATCTTTACATTCTCGAATTCCTAACACATCTGTCCGATTTCGACATGGACAATCAGTAATAACTATTGGACCCTTGCATTCATCAAAAATTTGATGAATTTCCTCCGCATTTAAAATTTCAGATTTATGATCAATGGCCGAATTTATAGGAACCACTCTTGTCATTGAAGTACCCCCATCCGATGACTCATAACGTTTATAAAATTGTTCCTCAATGAAGAATTGTTGGTATAATTCAGCCCCTTTTTTACCTAGCCTCTTAAATGCTTTTGAATATTTAAAACCCACATTTAAAAGATGAGCCATGGCAATAAAATATGAGTACCCCCCAATGTCTTGGATAATCCCTTTATCTGCCATATCATTCAAGATTTCTCTAGTTTCTTTCAAACTTTTTCCAATCCTTTTAGCGATATTTCCTGCAGATAAAGGACGGGTTTCAAGATGCTGAGCGATCTCAGCTTCCTCGGGAGTGAAAAGTAACTTTATATACTCTCGAAACGCATCTGAAATTTTCCCGTCAGTCATGGGAATATCACTAGGATAACTTCTCATTTTTCGTAATATTGTTTCATATGGATCCTCTGATTCTGCTGATGTGATTTAACTCACTTCTCTTATTTCTTTTTATTGTTTAAAATGATTTCAAAAAAAAAATTAATTTTAATTTATCCCGGAAGTTCTTCTCTCTCAAGTCTTTTCATGGTAATTGCTTCTTCGGGACAGGTTACAGCACACAAACCACAACCTACACATTTATCAGCATCAACATGAGCAAAATCCTCCACTATAATTGCATCAAATTTACACCTTTCTATACACGTCCCACAAGCAACGCATAATTCCTCATCAATGCTAGAAATATAATTAGCTCTTGCGATTGCATTAGGGTTATCTAGTCTCGTTAGACCTGCCAAATTGCCGCAACAACATTCACAGCATGCACAAAGTATATGGGC
>JAEOTL010000321.1 GCA_016839845.1 Promethearchaeota archaeon | reverse complement strand
GATCCATTTGATGTTTTAGCTTCACTAACAGCAGGGATGGATGAGGTAGGGCGTCGCTATGATGAAGAGATTTATTATTTGGCTGACTTAATGTTAGCAGCAGAAACTATGAAGGTTGCCTTGGAGGTGTTGAAACCAGAATTGGCATCATCAGAAAAAGTGAAAGAGAAAGCAAAAGTAGTTATCGCAACTGTTAAAGGGGATAATCACGATATCGGGAAAAATTTACTCGGAATCTTATTAATGAGTGAAGGATTTGAAGTATATGACTTAGGAAAAGATGTTGATGCTGAAACGATTGTAAATAAAGTAAAAGAAACCGGTGCTACAATTGTTGGTTTGAGCTCACTCTTAAGTATGACTGTGCCGCAAATTGAGGTTGTTCATGAAGCATTAAAAGCTGCTGGATTACGAGATAAGGTTAGGTTAATTGTCGGTGGGGCTCCTTTAAGTATGGACTTAGCTAAGCAGTTTGGAGCAGATGATTTTGCCGAAGATACGATAAAAGGAATCACTCACATAAAAAACTTAGCCGGAATCTAATTTATTTATCCCTTTTTTATTATTTTTTTTCTTGTTTTCACAAATTTCTTGTTATAATATCAATTAATACCTTTCAACTATTTTTTATACAAATTTCTTAAGATTCCAAGTTTGGAACAAATAAAAGAAGAAATCTTTAATTTATTCTAAAAACAATTAGATAATAATAAAAAATAAATTATAATTGATATTTAAAAAAAGAGTATAACTTACCTTAAAACATCAATAATTAAAGTGAATTTAATGCAAAATGAAGATATAAATTCGGACAATGATAGTATAAAAATTGTCAGAACTACAGCTGCATTTGATTGTGGAGGAAGGTGCCCTATTAAATTTCATGTGAAAGATGGCAAAATAATCCGTATCGATGGTGATGACCTTGTTGATGAAGAGAATCAACTTCGAACTTGTGTAAAATGCAGAGCTCTTCGACAGCACATTTATCATCCAGAAAGGCTAAAATATCCACTGAAGCGAGCGGGACCAAAGGGAGAAGGCAAGTTTGAACGCATATCATGGGATGAAGCCTTGAATGAAATCGCCGAAAAAATCAATTATACCATAAAAAACTATGGAAACGAAGCTATTTTTTTAACGTTTAGTGGGGGTTATATTGCCGCCCTACATAATGCCATACCAGCAATGGTGAGATTATTCACACATCTGGGAGGTTATTCGTCACATCATGGCAATGTATCTTCTGAGGGCTGTGTATGGGCCACCCAATCTACATACGGCTCACCTTTCGTGGGACATTCACGTGATGACATGTTAAATTCAAAATTAATAATACTTTGGGGTTGGGATCCAGCGAGAATGAATTCTGGAACAGATGCTATGTATAATCTTGTTAAAGCACATGAAAAAGGTGCTAAAGTTATTAGCATTAATCCCCGTTATTCAGATACTGATGTTGTCGTAGCTGATAAGTGGATTCCTATTATACCTGGTACTGATGTGGCAATGATGGCAGCCATGGCTAATGTGATTATAAAAGAAAATCTTCAAGATCAAGCTTTCTTGGACAAATACACATTTGGATTCGATAAATATAGAGAATATATTATGGGTCAAGAAGATGGTATAGAAAAAACACCTGAATGGGCCGAAAAAATCTGCCAAGTACCTGCAGAAACGATTAGAGATTTAGCGCGGGAATATGCAACCACTAAACCAGCTGCATTAATGGATTGTCAAGGACCTGCCAGAAGCGCAATGGGAGGACAATATAATAAGGGTGCGATAACATTAACAGCAATGACCGGTAATATTGGAATACACGGTGGATCTGCTTGTGGAGGATTAATGGGTATTCCGGTTGCCCATATGTTTTTTGGACCATTTATTTTGCCTCCGAGCAGAAATCCAGTTGAAGAAAACCATCCCAAAAAAGTTTCGGTTAGGGGATCTGTGAACTTAGAACATCGCTTAATCACGAGGGTACACACTAACAAGATGTTTGACCAGATTTTGGAAGGCAAGAAAGGCGGGTATCCCTATGATATTAAATTTGGATGGTTTTGCAACAACAACTTTCTAAACCAGTTAGGTAATGCCAATCGTAACGCAGAAGCACTTAAGACACTTGAATTTATGGTGAGCGCAGAATTATTTATTACTCCAACAGCGAGATATGCAGACATAATATTACCAGTAACTAGCTTTGCAGAGAGATCTGATTTAACCCGACCTTGGCCGTCTGGACCATATTTTGGATTCATGAATAGAGCGATTGAACCAGTAGGCGAGTGCAAATCTGACCTTGAAATAGCAGAGTTACTAGCAGATAAATTAGGTATAGAAAATTTTACCAAAACTAAGGAAGAGAGGCAATTAAAAAAGTTTTGGAGAAGTACAAGAGATATTAAGAAATATGTCCAAGATTATGATAAATATAAAGAGGATGGCATTTGGAGGGTTGAATTAGACGAACCTTATGTTGCGTTTAAAAAAGAAATTGAAGATCCTGAAAATAATCCTTTCAAAACGCCTTCTGGAAAGATTGAAATCTATTCACAAAAAGTAGCTAAAGTAAATGACCCCAACATGCCCCCTATTCCTAAATATTTAAATACTTGGGAAGATCGATTTGATCCCTTGACTGAAAAATATCCTTTACAAATGCTTTCTCCCCATCCAAGGAATAGAGTTCATTCTGAATTGTATCATGTGGAATGGCTCAGAGAAGTTGATCCTCACAGATGTTGGATAAACACCATTGACGCTGAACCTAGAGATATCAAAACGGGAGATTTAATTTATGTTTATAATGATCGTGGAATAATATCGATTGAAGCATGGGTCACGGAACGCATAATCCCGGGAGTTATTTCCATCCATGAAGGTTCGTGGTATACTCCAGATGAAGAAGGCATTGATAGGGGAGGTTGCGCTAATACTTTAACTAATAATGCTTACGGCCCGGACGGGGCTTCTTGCCTGAAGACCTGTCTTGTTCAAATAAGTAAAGATAAACCCGAGGTGAAATAGTATGCAAGTTGGTTTCTATTTTGATCAAACCCGATGTATTGGCTGTACTGCATGCATAGTTGCTTGTAAAGATTGGCATGATATAGATGCGGGACCAGAGTTTTGGATGAACATTCTTTACAACGAAGAAGGAAAAACGCCAGATGTCTTCGTTAGTTATTTGGTACGACCTTGTTATCATTGCGAAGACCCGGTGTGCGTCCCAGTCTGTCCTGTAAAAG
>JAEOTL010000320.1 GCA_016839845.1 Promethearchaeota archaeon | reverse complement strand
GATTTGAGGTTATTATAGTAGAGGATATCATTAAGGAGGGCTGGGAGAAAGTTTTTGTGAATATAGGAATTAATGCCTTTGGGGCTTTAACTGGACTAAAAAACGGTCAGTTATTGGAATCTGAAGGGTTAAAGCAAATGATGGCAGAGGCGGTCACGGAAGCGATTAAAGTGGCAAAAGCTAAGAAGATCGAACTTTCTGAGGAAGATTTTGTAGCGTTAACTTATGATGTGGCTGAAAAAACCGCAGAAAATAAAAATTCCATGCTGCAGGATATTCTAAATGGGCAACCTACTGAGATTGACTTTATCAATGGAAGGGTGTTAAAATATGCGAAGGAATTAAATGTTAAGGCTCCAATTAATAAACTTTTAACTCATTTAATTAAAGGATTAGAAAATTCGATACGTTAATATTTTTTAGCATTTAACGTCATATAGTAGGCGTTTTCGCCATCTCGATAATAATTCTTTTTGATATTTGCGATTTGGAATTTGAATTGTTCGTATAATCTAATTGCATTATAGTTTGAGACTCTTACTTCTAACACATAATCGTGTATTTTGTATTTTTTTATCGCGAGCATGCTGTTAGAGAGTAATTGTTTTGCGATTCCTTTTAGTCGATACTCATTTGAGACTGCAATCGAGACAAGATGTCCTTTATTAATATATCGTAAACTATCAAGGGAGGGGGATTTTTCAACTCTCCACATGATATAACCTACAATTTTTCCGGAGCTATTTTGGGCTATTAGAAATGATTCTGGATAATTATCAAGAATACTTTTGTAAAAGAAGTAGGGATAATCTTCTGGTAGTTCTTTTTCATTTACTTCAATGACTCCATCAAGATCTTCTTGAGTACAACGTCTAACGGTTATATCTTGATCATTAGAAACGTCGAATGAATCAATATTTAGTTCTTTATTAGTTGTCATTGCTATTCTTGTTCAATCGGTGTATGATTAAAGAACTGCTTTGCTAATATATGAGATATAATTATAGAACAATTTAAGCTTTTATGCATTGATTTAAAAATTATGATACTCATTTCTCAAGAACTTTAAATGCGTCTTCTTTTTGAGTTTCAATATAGGATATAATTAAGTCTAGAGTATTTTGGATATTCAATTTATTGTCAAAATTATTCAAGATTACATTTAGTTCTTTTTTGGTTGCTTCCTTTAACTCGTTTGCGATTTCGATCATTTTAGGCAGTGCTCGTACAACGTTATCAACAATAGTAATGTCCGCCCAAATAGCAGTCCTACTTACGGGATTAAGATCAATCGCGATCACTTTTTTATTTAATTTTTTTAGTGCTTCAGTCCGGTCGCCATCCTCCAAGGGTACCATAACAACGTCGGCTTCTGCGATTAGATCAACTTTCCTTCTATTGCTTTCAAGGCCATCGAGTTCTGTCATGGAGTCCTCATCAATTCCTTTTATGTCTGTTGCCCCAGCATCTTCTAATACTTTCTTGATTGCTTCGATTCTACCCTCCTTACGGTAAAATAGGTTAATCTCAAGAGGGATGGTTAAGATTTTTGATAAAGTAACGAGTTCATCGGGTACTAAAGCAGCAACATTTCCGTTTACGCTGATTACCGGGGTTTTCGCAAGCATGAGAGCTGCCACAGCCGCACGTAATGCATTAATTGCAGTTTCAGGAGTTGTTTCCCCGATGACATAATCAAAACATTCCCCCCTCCCATGGGCAATTAATCCGGCTTCCGCCACCACTAAATTTTTCATCCCTTCGATAATTTTATGGCGATAATTTAGACTGATATAGCGAGGGTGTGTTGTAGGGACATCATTATGGTCATTATTCTTCGGAGGCATTGCATTTCACATTAATAAATAAATATCTTTATATAGATTGGTATAAAGAAAAAATATTAATCTTTTGCATTATTATTACTCTTGTAGATGGATATGGTTGTAGTGACAAAAAAGAAACCTAATGATTTAAAGATCTATAAAACGAAACAGCTCTTAGAGAACTTAAAAAACAAAAAAGGGTTTCATACGGAGTTAATTTCATTGTATATTCCTCATGACAGGAAAGTTTCAGATGTTACTGGTCATCTTAAGAATGAGATAAGTGAAAGTCAAAACATCAAATCTAAATTAACTAAAAAAAATGTCTTGGATAGTATTGCAAGTCTCCTAGGACAGTTGAAAAATATAAAGGAGGTTCCTGAAAATGGTTTGGTTATGTTTTCTGGAGCTATTCCTCAAGGCAACGCTCCCGGTACGGAGAAAAATGAATTATATATTATTGATCCCCCTGATAGGGTAAAAACATTTAGATACCACTGTGCCAGCGAATTTTTACTAGAGCCATTGGAAGATATGCTTACTCCCAAAGAGACCTATGGTTTAATAGTTGTGGGACGGAAAAAATCTGCTGTGGGATATATCAAAGGGAACAGAAGAGAATTTATAAAGGAATTTACCTCAGGAGTTCAAGGAAAACACTCGCAGGGTGGTCAATCTCAGCGAAGATTTGAACGTTTAAATGAAGAAAAAGAACTTGCATTTTATCGTCGTATCTCAGAAGTTATAAACGATATATTTTTAGGGTTTGAAGATCTGCAAGGTATTTTTGTTGGTGGCCCAGGACCTTCAAAAGAGAAGTTTGTTAAAGATGAAAGTTTAGATTATAGATTGCAGGAAAAAATTATCGATGTCGTGGATATTGGTTATGGGGGGAGAGAGGGGATTCGAGCTTTGATCGAAAAAGTCAAAGATCAAATGGAAAATGTGAAGTACGTACGTGAAAAAGAAATAATGCAGAAATTTATGAGGAACATTTCGAGTGAAACAGGCTTAGCAACATATGGGTTAGAAGAAGTCCAAAGGGCATTAAACCATGGAGCTGTCGATCAACTTTTACTTTCTGAAAAGTTAGACTTATTTAATATTAAAATGGGATGCTCTAATTGTGACCAAAATGAAAATAAGATTGTAAAGGAAAGACAGATTGAAAAGACAAAATCTGCAATCCAAGATGCTAGTTGTCCTAATTGTAGTTCGAATTCATTTAGTATAATAGAAATTAAATCTATTATTGAGGAACTTGGTGAACTTGCTGAATCAACAGGGGCAAGAATAGAAATACTATCTACAGAAACTGAAGATGGGGAGATGTTGTACGGAACGTTTGGAGGAATTGGCGCAATTCTCCGCTTTAAAATCGACTATTAATTAAAAAGGGACTAAATTACTTATTCTATATTATATAAAAATTTATGATAAAAAGGTTTGATTTTTAAAATGTTGTTGAAGGAACAATTATTAAATCTAAAAATGATCATGTTTGGAGGGAAAGGTGGTGTTGGAAAGACAAGTTGTGCGGCCAGTTCAGCAATTTGGGCAGCAGAGCATGGTCGAAATACCCTCATAATAAGTACTGATCCTGCACATTCCCTTGGTGACAGTTTAGGCGTAGAATTATTACCGGGAGTGGCTACCCCAATTGAAGGAATTGAGAATCTCACCGCTCTAGAGATTAATCCTAAGGCTAATATGGAGGAGTTTAAGGGATTCACCAATGTAAACCCTATGGAAGAAATGGGAATGTCAGGTTTGATGGAGGATTTACCCATGTTTGGAGATCTGGAGGAATTAACTTCTTCTACACCACCAGGAATTGATGAAGCTTTAGCTTTTGGAAAGATCTTAGAATTTATAGAAACTGATCATGACTATGATTTAGTAATATTTGATACAGCTCCGACAGGGCATACCCTACGATTTCTAAGTTTACCAGAAACATTATCGGGGTGGATTGGCAAGCTTATTAAGATGAGATTAAAAATCGGAAATATGCTTGGTGCGTTTAAGAGAATATTTTCTCGTGAGGAGAAAGAAGAGGAAGATTCTTTAGAAGTGTTAAAAAGACTAAATAATGCAATTTTGAATGCAAAAGATGATCTTACCAATCCCATTAAAAACTCTTTTGTAATCGTAATGATCCCCGAAGAAATGGCCATTACTGAAACAGGTCGATTACTAAACGAGTTGATAAAAAACAACATTCCCACCTCAAATATTGTGGTAAATCAGGTATATCAGGATGAGAGTGAACTATGTGATTTCTGTAGAGCTCGAAGAAAAATGCAGCAAAAAAACTTAGGAAAGATTGGAGAAATTTTTGGGAAAAAATTAAACAAGAATTTAATCGAAATACCTTTATTTAGGGAAGAAATAAGAGAATACGATTCTCTTAAAGAGTTAAGTCGACATTTGATAGAATCTGCTTAGTTTTGGAGTTCCCTTTTAAAATTGCAGTAATTACACATTTGAGCTTTTCCACATGGATATCCGCAAAATTGGCAATTATTATTCTCCCTTTTTTCAATATGATTATTGAGAATAGCAGATAATTCCATAAATCCATTGAACAAGTTAAATTCGATTTCTGGGCTATATTTTTTACATTCTTGAATAAAGTCTAACACTCTTTTTCTTAAGATTGGATCTTTTTCTCGAAATGGGCAATGGGAGGGATAATAATTGAATTTCTTGATATTGGCATATAAAAAGATCTCTTCTTCAGGAATTCTCATTAAAGGCGTAATTTTCTTTATAAAGTAAGGATTAATGAGAGAATTCTCCTGTTTGTATATAAATTGACTAGAAATTAGATTAAATCGCTTATGTAAGATATTCATTAAAAAAGTTTCCGCTATATCGGTAAGATTATGCCCCATTGCTAAAACTGTGCCTCCTAATTCCATAGCTCCGTCGTTTAATAATCTTCTTCTTAGGGTGGCACAATAATTACATGCATATTTTTTATTGGGGTGTTGTTGTTTTTTCGCTATTATCTCATCTAAAGAATATCCTACTTTATCTCTAAAAGAGATAATTTTATGCTCAATATCTAAGTGTTTGCACACTTCGGTTGCATTTTTAATACTATGCTCCCTATAGTCCTTTATTCCTTCATCGATTGTTAAGGCTGTAATAGGTTCAGAATGATAGAGTCTTTTTTGAATTTTATCAAGGTTATACAAAAGGGAAAATGAATCCTTTCCCCCAGAGAGTGCGACTATGATTTTATCGCTGGGCTTCACCATTTTATATTTGGAAATCGTTTTATATATGGTTTTTTCAATGTTAGACTCAAAACAACTTGGGCACAGATTTTCCCCGGAATATTTCCTTTGAATAACAATTGAGTTGGTGCACCGTGTGCATTTTCCTCTTTTCAAGAAGATATTATAATTAGCCATTAAACCCAATTAAAGAATACAATAAAACTATATATCTATAACCAAAAGAAAACCGCACCAAATTTTATAAGTGAAATTATGAAATTACCTGCCATGATAACTAAGGTTATTGCTCTTAATGAATTCAATATGGTTCTTTTTATCTTTCTTTTCTCATCATATTGGTAATCATAAGATATTTCAATTTTGGCACCTTCCTCAATTTTTGTTTGTTCAGGAAGATCTAAAGAAAGCGTGTCTCTAAAACCATCTCCAATGTCATCAATTAATTCATATTTGTCTTCTGCGAGTGTGATAATACTCGGTTCGGTTGATCTCGACTTATCTTCAATGATTATCTCGACAGAATTAATCCCTTCAACACGGTATTCCGAGAGACCATACTTTTTTTCGTCTGGTTTGTAATAGAGTTTATCTTTCTTTTTCTTTACAGACATATATTCTTCCCCAATACCCCAATTAATGAGTTCTTTAACAAGCCTATCCCCATCAAATATAGGTAAAGGAAGCATATTAAATAATGTAATAGTAAGAGCAATAGCAAAAAGCAACCCCAGCTCTAATAATACAAACTCAGGCCATTCATTAGTAAGGAATTTTCCAACATCATTTTTGTACATATAATAGGGACTGGTATATACCCCTATAACTACTCCAATAGTTTCTACATCAAGAACCCATGTGGATGAAGAGCTACTGAAATTTATAGCATTTAAATTAAAATTTGCTAAAGCTTTCTCTAGCGTATCACCATTTGAGATATTTATAGGGATTCCGTTGATGCTTTCAATAATCAATCCAGTGGTTAAACCTTTATCATAATTATTTCCACCTTCGCTGGCAGAAAAGATTCTAGTTATTTCTAAGGCACTCCTATTGGCAGTATACCGATAATATATCCCTAAATAATATCGTGGACCCAATGTAACATTTCTTTCTAAAATTGAGTCAGAAGAGGGAACATACGTTCTTAAAGTTATATTATCCTGTGGGGAAAATTGAAGTGCGGTATTATTATTAAAAATATAACTTAATGAGATTCCCTTAAATTCATCAAGGTGCACATAATTCGAATCTGCTGTTCCTTGCTTTTTTATCGCAAGAATTGCATCCCCAACTGTCAAGTTTCCAGAGTTAAAGCCCCCAAATTCTTCTGGTAATACGAAATCTACTTGGGTAACTTGACGATAAGTAGGAGAGGTCATTAAAGGAAAGCTTAAGACTAAGATAAACGCAATCCCTGCTGTAATCCCATTTACATAGGTTCCTGCGGATGCAATTCTTAACCTAGTATATCTACTTACTTTACTTGAACTTGCTTTTCTCTCATCAATTTCAACAAAAGCACCGAATCCAATAATAAAAAATAGTCCTGCTCCTAAAACTCCTGTGGATTTAACATCCAATCCATCCGATCCTGCTGCGATTCCATGGGCAAATTCATGAGTTGTTATAATAAAAACAAGCGGAAGGATCATGTACATAAATATAGTTAGATCGACAGTTACACCTGGTATAAGAAGAATTACTGCTTGTTCTATTTTTGGGTCGATAATGAGGTTGATTAGGTTGGTAAAAAAGTAATAAAACGCGTAGATCGTAAAAGCAAAAGATACAAAGATACCTATGGTCCAGAACACCCTCCAGAACTTGGGATTCTTACGGGATATTTTAATAATAAATTTGTTCAATCTTTTAGTTCTAAACATAGCAAGTAAAGGAAAGAATAAAATTGCAGCTCCTTTTCTTTTCCTGAGTAAAAATACTAAAATTAGTACACCCCCCCAAAAGATTATCGATATTAGAACCCAGGGATGCAGCAAAAAATCTAAGATCGGTGAATTAAGAAAAGGCATATAGCTCCGATAATTTTTGTAAATCTTTTATTGGGTAATATAAATATGAAGATAAACTTTTTCCATTACTAAATTATGTTAGAATAAGAAACTTCTTAAAAAAAATAAAGATCACAATTTTAATTATTATGTTGTGCTATTTTATAACTTCCTTTACAGCTTTGTTAGATTTAAGTCTCTTTATTAGAATTCGATACCTCAAAAAGTGAAACATTTAATATGGGGTTTATATTGTAATATATATAACTAGTAAATACCAGAACAAATTAATAACATAGGTTTACACAAAGCGGGGTGGGCTAGCCTGGTTTATGCCGCAGGGCTCATAACCCTGAGATCGTTCGTTCAAATCGAACCCCCGCTACCATTTAACTTCTTTTTGTAGTAACAATTTTGAATATAAAGTATAAAGGGAGGATTGAAACAGAAATATTATAGGTTTAATAATTATTTCTAAATTAAAAGCAATTTATTTCTAAGTTAGCAAAAAACGAGGTTTTAATTCTTAATGAGTGGAAGTTCAAGGTTTAAGAGGAATCCGGCTATCCATTGCTGGATAAAGCATCTTGATGAGAGTAGCTATAGTGAAGATGAGAAGGTCTTCTATTCCATCTTTGGGAAGCTGAAAAGAATTCGTATCATCACTACCATTATGAAAAAAATTGAAAAATTGGTAGAACCGGGAGAAGAAATGGTCGAATTTGCAGAAAAAGACAATGCTAATGTAAGAGTATCTTTTGATTTAGATGATGGTACAGGACTAATTAGGGGTTTAATAGACAGTAGTGATCCTGAAAATTTTAAAGAGTTCACCAAGGGTGATGTTGTTGATGTTGTTGGTACTGTGAGCCAAAGGGATGGGAATAAAACATTATGGATCGAAATCATGAAAAAGATAAATGAACCCAACTTTATTTTGCTAAGGAATGCAGAAATTATAAATAGGATAAAAAAGGGTGATATCCAGAAGATTCCAATCATTTCTGATGTGAATACACAAGCTAAGGAAATTCCAAGAGAATTAGAGGTAAGGGAATTATTTGAAGATGAATTAAATTCTCCCAAAGAAGACAACTTTAAGGACAGAGTGTTTAATGTAATAAAAACACATACCGATGGAGGTACAGGGATCAGTTTTGCACAATTAAGCAAGGAGAGTAAACTTCCTGATACTGAATTAAGAACGTATATCAATGACTTATTATTAGAATCTCGAATTTACAAATCTGATGAAGATAATTTTGAGGCATTTTGAATCCCCCATTTTTTCTTAAAATTAATTGAAATAAGGGATAAATTTTTTTCTTATGATGTATTTCTTTATTATAAATCGTAGATTGTTGAGGAAATAATTATGGATTTAAATGATTATGATGATTTGCTGGAAAAAGCATATGAAAAAATACCTGAAAATGTAAAACAGTTGTCACGTTTCGAAATTCCAAAAGTTCAACTTAGAATTGAAAGTAGAAATACGTTCATCACAAACTTCAATAAAATTATAAGCACTCTTAATAGAGATAGGAGACATTTCCTAGGAATTTTCCTAAAAAAAGCAGGAACCATGGGAGAAATAAGAGGGCAGCAATTATTCTTGAAGGGACAGTATAAACCACAGGTTCTGAATCGGCTAATCGAAAATTATACGAAAAATTATGTGTTATGTAGCATTTGCAATAAACCTGACACTCAGATTCAAAGAGAAGGTAAAATGGTCTTTTTAAAGTGCACTGCTTGCGGTGCAAGAGAAGAAATTAAGGAAAAATAACAAAATAAAAATAATACAATGAATGTATACCTTAAAATTCATATTAGGGATGATTGCGAGACTATCGCGTGTTGTGATGAGGTGCTCTTAAACAATGTCTATACTGAAGGGAATCTAAGAATTGAAATTACAGATCAATTTTTTGGGGGACGATTAATAAACATAGAAGACGCGATTGATATTTTAAAAACTGCTTCTTTTTTCAATATTGTGGGAGGGAATATTATTGAAAAGGCTATAGAATGCAAAATATTATCAAAAGACGGTATACGGACAATAAACGGAGTACCAATGGCTCTAAGGATGATGTTTTAATGCCTAATCGATTTTGTGCTATTTGTGGAAATAAGTTAGATAAGAATTCTCCTCATTTTGGAATGTGTATTAATTGTTATTTAAAGGAACACCCGTTATTTGAACTTCCGGATTCTATCTCTGTAAATGTTTGTCTGGACTGTGGAAGCTATGCTAAAAAAGATATATGGATTGAGCCTTCTTCAGATGATATGATTTCTATCCTACAGGAGATTATCCAGAAATATCTAGTAAAACAATTAGGAAGAAATACACCAATTGAGACCTTAATTTCATTTGATGAGTCGTCAATTAGATATTCATCAAGAGATTTAATTAAGTCTGTTGAAGCTCTTATTAAGGGAAAACTGGAAAGTGAATCATCATTTGCTCATCAACAGGTTGTAAAATTAAATGTAAATCACATGTTATGCAGGAACTGTTCAAATATCCGTGCGGGTACGTATTTCATAGCAATATTACAATTGCGAGTTAAAAAGGAGACTCAAACTGATACAATTCAGAAAATTCTCGATAGAATTAATTCATTTACCCAAAATCTTTTCGAGAAGGATCATAGACAATATATTTCAAAAATTGAAGATCAAAAAAATGGGGTTGATCTGTATTTAAGCACTAATGAATTGATGAACCACCTAGTAAAATTTTTGAAGTCCAATTATCATTTTCTTTTAAAAAGAACCAAGAAGTTAGTGGGAAGGGATAGGCAAAAAGGGAAAAATGTCTATAGATTAAAAACCCTTATCAAATTTTTGCCGATATCAATTCATGATGTAGTAGAAATTGATGGCCAAGAGTACACTATAACAGGTATTACCAAAAACAAAGTTGTTTTGAAAAATAAATATAACAATAAACTGATTAAGAATTATTCTTACTTTTTTAGTGATAACATTAATAGAAAAACAGATGAGGTATAACTTTTGGAAGAACGTGATACTGATACTAAGGATGATGACAGAGAGGTTCAAGAGAGTGAATCTGAGCGAAAGTTTGATATGAATATTGATGAATTACAGAGAAGAAAGGTTGATAAAAATCGTATGAGAAATATTGACCAATCGAAGAAAAGAGCGGCTATTGAGTCTGTTTTTGATGAACGTACCGTTTTTCATTTAAATAAGTTATTAGTAAACGGGCCTCTTGAACGAATAGAAGGTGTTATTTCTGCAGGTAAAGAAGCTAATGTGTATCTAGCTTATGATGTCGATGGTAAAGAAGTTGCTGTAAAGATTTACAAAATCGATATAAATACTTCAAAATGGATGAGAAAATATATCACTGGTGATCCAAGATTTAAAAAAATTCCCAACAATATATCTAAAATTATCTTTCTTTGGGCAAGTAAAGAATTTAAAAATCTTAAAAGGGCTTATAAAGCAGGATTAAGTGTTCCTAATCCTATATTTACTCAAAAAAACATATTGATAATGGAATATATAGGTTTTGAATCAATTCCGGCTCCAGTGTTGAAGGACATAAAAGCTCCTAAGGATCCTGTGAAACTTTTTAATGAAGTATTGAATTTTATGAAGAATTTATATCAAAAAGCAAAGTTGGTTCATGGAGATCTAAGTGAGTTTAATATTTTATATCACAACCAGAAACCCGTTATCATTGATATTTCCCAAGGAGTTTCTGTCCAACATCCCAAAGCGGAGGTTTACTTAGTGAGAGATATTAGAAACATTTTTAATTATTTTGAAAAAATTGGGGTTAACACTCCTGATCCTAAAGAATTTTATTATGAAGTTCTCAATGTAGACATTTAAAAATTGTTAAACTTTCTAAATGATAAGATATGAAAATCGGAAAAAATCGCATTGCGGTTCTTATTGGAAGAGAAGGAGAAATAAAGAAAGATATTGAGCAAAAGCTCGGAGTAATAATCAATTTAGACAGCAAAACTGGTGATTGTGAGGTTTTGCCAAATTTAGATGATCCAAACTATATGCCCCTTAATGTGTATACTGCTCAGAAGATAGTAAACGCAATTAACAGGGGCTTTAATCCAGTTAAAGCTATGAAGCTAATTGAAGAAGGATATGACCTAGAGGTTTTTAATCTCTTATCAATTCTAGGTAAATCAGATAAACGAATAAAGCGAATTAAAGGGCGTGTTATCGGGAGAAATGGTGAGATGCGAAAAGCAATTGAACGATATGCTGAGAGTTTCATTTCTGTTTATGGAAAAACTATAGCAGTAATAGCTGATTTCGATAATTTACAAATAGCACGCAAATCGGTGTCTATGTTATTAAACGGGATGCCCCATCATGTAGTTTTGAAATTTTTAGAAAGTAAATATAATGAAAAGAAGAAAGAACAATTTAGACAAATGTACAAGCCTGAATTTTGAGAAATTAGGCAGTAAAGGTTTTTTGGTTAATTTTACGAACTTGTTCTTTTAAATCCTTTCCATAAATAATATCTTTTAACTCTTTAATTAATTGAGTTTCATTTTCGATATTCCCTATAAAATATATTTCCTGATAATCCTCTTTGTTTAAATTATCTAACTGGATTTCATAACTCCTTATTGAATATAATCCAGTTTCATAAGATCTAAACACAACAATACACCTGGGATAAATATGGTTTTCTTTTAAAAATACTGCCCACCCGTCGAAATAAAACTCGATTTTAAAACTGAAAATATCTTTCCACAGTTTAGTTTTCTCAAGAAAGCTCTCAAGTTCCCGTTGAGTTTCCAGTGAGAATTTGTTTTGATTCATACCCTAGAATTAAAAAAGAAATATAAAAAGGGATATCAAAATTTGGATCCTTTAATCGAAGGCTATTTCCCCAATATTAAAAATGTCATCGGATAAGCTTAGTTTAGACGGTTTTGATTTTGAAGGATACATTGAAGGACTTCTTGAATATCCAGAACCAAATATTTGAGGAGATTTTATTCCTGTAATGAGGAGCATGACCCTTATAAAGCCTTCAAAGTCATCTGAAACCCTTGCACCCCAAATTACCATTGAATCATGCATTGCCATTTTTTCAGAGATCATCTTGGCGACAGAGTTTGCTTCTGAAAGGGTCATATCATTACCACCGCAAATATGGATGAGAGCACCTTTGGCGCCTTCAATGCTAACATCTAATAAAGGGGTATTCAATGCATCATCTATAGCGTCAGCAACGCGATTTTCTGTTTTGTTTGATTCCCCAACCCCTACAATTGCAACTCCACCTGTACTTAATATTG
Organism: Promethearchaeota archaeon; assembly: GCA_016839845.1. The sequence goes on along the minus strand of JAEOTL010000320.1, from coordinate 11,133 downwards.
TCCTTACATCTGCGAAATCTAGGTTTATTAAAGAAGGTAAAGAAATTGTTTCTGTAATACCTTTAACCATAGTTGCTAATACTTCATCAGCCACACTAAATGCTTCAATTATTGGTAAGTTAGGAGCAATATCTAATAATCGATTATTATCAATTACTACTAAAGTATCAACATATCGCTTCAATTGATTTAATCCCATTTTTGCCTTATCAATTCGCCCAATTTCAGTTTCAAACGGCAGAGTCACGACCCCAACAACAATTGCATCTTCTAATTTTGCAATTTCAGCTATGATGGGGGCACTTCCTGTTCCTGTTCCACCACCCTCGCCGCATGTAATGAACACTAGGTTACTATCCCTTAATACTCTAACTAAGTCCTCACGAGACTCTTCAGCTGCGGCACGACCTATTTCAGGATTTCCCCCAGCACCTAATCCTTTTGTCAGAGCTTTGCCTATTAAAATTTTAACATGAGATTCAATATTGTCTAGATGTTGGCAATCAGTATTAACCGCAACACAAGTTGCACCTTTAATTCCGATTTTCATTAATCTATCAATAGTATTATTTCCCGCACCACCGCAACCAATAATCTTTATATTCGCATATCCAAAGTTCTCCATCTGAGGCTTGTTTATTTCTCTCTTTCGGGCTTTTTTTATGAACGATTCCATTTTAATACAATTCGCTTAATTTTGCTAGAAAGAAGATTAAATTGAAAAAATTAGAATTAATGTATTATTTCGATATTACTTATCAAATATCTGATTTTAATTAAGCAATCGAAAAATCTTTATCATTCTGAGGATCGAATATGGTCTTAATATCTCTTCCTTCAATGAGAACAATCTCAGGCAAAGGATATGGAAAACGATTCGAAAAAGTTAAGCAATAGGCTCCCGTATTTGTAATAATTACCTTATCTTCCTTTTTTGGATCTTTAGTAAAAAAGTAATTTTTGGCTAAAACATCTTGATCCGTGGGAACGATACCTGCAATTGAAGTTTTGAATTTATGAGGGTTGTTAATTTGTGTTGCGTTATAAAACCTTAAAGAACATCTGGCAAATTTTGGACAAATATGGTTCCCAACATTTAAGAAAATCCATCGATCTTCGTTTACAATTACAATTTCTGCTAAAAATAAGCCCGAATCACCAACCAAATATCTCCCTGGTTCAAAAAAGATTCTTTTATCGGTCATATTTGATTCTACTAAGCAAGATTTTATCATCCTTGCGATCTTTTTTAGTTGACTCTTAGGCATTACAGTCGCTTCGGGAAACCCTCCCCCAAAATTTATATTTTCGATATGAATATCATGTTTTTTGAGCAATTTTAGGTTTTGTATTACTGATTTTACATGTCGTTTATATTGATCAATGCTATTCATTTGGGAACCAAAGTGTGATAAAATTGATGTTACCTTAACATTCTTACTCTTATTTATTGTCTTTTTTAACGATTTAAGCGAATATTCTCCAAGTTTAATACCCATTCTACTATCATATTTTCCAGAATTAATCCTTAAACAGATATTTTGAACAGTAGAATATTTATATGCGACCTTATTTATCTCATCGATATCATCGATGTTATGTATAATAATTTCTCTAATTTTATTCTTAATACTAAACTCTATGAGATCAACCGGTAAATATAGGCCCCCAACAATTATCCTTTCTGGGGAAAATCCCGTATTAAGCGCAACCTTCAGCTCTGGTAAGCCTACTACCTCAGCACCAATTTTCTCACGGCTGACAATTTCACAAATTTCAGAAAGATAATTCGCTTTCAGTGAATAGAAAAATTCGAACCTTTCAAAAATCTCTCTGAAAATTTCATCAAACATCTTTATATTATCCCTTATCCGATTTTTCAGGAAAATTAGTAAAGGTGTGGTATATTTTTCAATGATCTCATCCAGGGGGATTAAATCAATGACAATTTTTTCTTCCTTTTTAACGATATATGGATTACCTGAGAGAGAATTCATTTTATTCATCCCTGTTTAGATATTAAATTTTGATATAGAACATGTGTTTTTTCAGCTATTATATCCCACGTAAAATTTTGAACCACTTTCATTTGCCCCTTTTTTCCAAGTTTCTGTCTTAATCTCTTATTCTTAAGCAGAGTAATAACTTTTTCTGAAATATCTACTGGGTCATCAAATTCAACTAAAAGCCCATCGATATTTTCTTGAATTACCTCTGGAGTTGCTCCTATTCTAGCTCCAATTACCGGTTTACCCGCTGCCCACGCTTCTAAAAAAGCAATTCCAAACGCGTCACTCCTGCTAGGCATTAAATAAATATCTGCTTCTCTAAATGCAGCGATTTTTTTTTGGTCGAAGTAACCGGTTAAATTATCTGGAGTAAAATTAATAATTCTTGCATTTTTGAGTTTCGAGATTTTAGATAATTCCTGGTTAAATGCTATTGTTGAGGGTCCTATAAATAAAAAATAGACTTTTCTTTTTTTTCTTAGAATATACGGTATTGATTTTAAAATTGATAATGCCCCTTTTTCATAATTTTTGTATCCACAAAATAGTATAAGTGAGTATTTCTTTTCTTTTCTCTTAAAAAATTTTTGTTTAAATTGAATCAGATTTGATTTAGGCAGAAAAAATCTTTCATAATCCACGCCCATAGGTATTACTTCGATTTTTTCAGCGTTAATGCTAAATTTCTTAATTAAAAATTGCTTCTCGAGAGAGGTACATGCAATTAATAAATCAAATTTTCTTAGCACATCGATTATGTCAAGATCTAGATATCGAGGATTTGAGAAATGAAAAAAGGGGGTACAAACTACTGGTTTATTAATAGCCTTCCCGATAATTAAACTTGTAATACAATTGAAATATGGGAAAAAGGTAGTATGAATTAAATCATAATTCAAATCGGGCTTATTTAATAATAGATAATCTAATAAATCTCCAAGGTAGGGACCATTTTTTATGAATTTTTTTAAATAAGTGTCAGATAGCTTTAGCTTTTTAAATGAGGGAATGGAATTTAATTTTTGAGAAATCTCTATTTCAGAGAGATCATAATCTACAGAAAATCGATTGATCCTCAGATTATTTACCTTATCGAAGTATTTATCTCCAGGATTTATAGCTTTCCCAGAAGGATTCCTTAAAGCCTTAAAATCTATTGCATTTGAAGTAAATATATCAATATTATACGCATATTTTGCATTAAGAAGCTCTGCAAGTCGTTGAAAATAGAATTCAGCTCCAGAAATCGCAGGAAAAAATCTAGTTGGGAGAAAGAGTATCTTATTCAATGATATGACTAATCCTTTTGTTTATAAACACAATAAATTATTTAATTACTGTTATTTAATTATTTTACATAAAAGAAATAATTTCTCAAATTATGGATTTGGATAATTTTGCAAGAAGCTATATTGTTCTAGGTTTGAGAATTAATCATCACATTAATGGTTATGTCGAACATTTTTATGGTCCTTTAGAGCTTAAAGAAATAATAGATGCAGAAGGTAAAGTTCCGACCAGAAATCTTTTAGATGATTGTACCAATCTTTTAGGTTTGATAAAGGATCAAGGGTTTAATGAAAAACGTCAAGCATTTTTAGAAAAAACACTGCATGCTGTTTACACTTTGTTGAGAAAATTAAATGGTGAAAACATTCCTTACCTAGAACTAGTTGAGAATTTATATGATTTTAAACCAAAATTGTATGAAGATAAATTTTTTTATGATCTCTCATCAAAAGCAGAATATTTTTATCAAGGAAAAGGTTCATTAGCCACCCGAATAAAAAATTATGCTAGAAGGAGGACTATCCCTGTTAAAAATGTAAAAAACCAGTTCCTAAAGGCGTTAGATATTGCAAGAAAACAAACTAATAAAATCTTCCCAGAAGTTCTGCCAGATTATGAACGGATCAAGGTAGTTGAAGTAAAAGACCAAACTTGGCCATTTTACTGCTGGTATTTAGGTAATTATCAATCAAGAATAGAAGTCAATATTAGTAGAAATCATTATTGGACTCAATTATTAGATATTGCGTGTCATGAGGGATATCCAGGGCATCACATGGAACGTCTAATTAAAGAACAGCTTTTATATCATGATAAAGGTTATTTTGAAAGCTCTATTCTCCAAATTTACACCCCAGAGATGGTCATATCAGAAGGTATCGGGACATTAGCCGAAAGAGTAATTTTTGATCGTACGGAGAGTTCTGAAATATTGCTAGACTTTTTTTTACCCAATCTGAAAAAGGAAGATTCATTAGAAGTGTTAGTAGCCCAAAGTGAGATTAGAGAAGGTTTTAAAAGATTCGAAGGTAATTTAGCCTATCTCAAATACGTAAATGAATTGAGTGATGATAAACTAATAAAGTATGCTAGAAGTTTTGAAGTGATTCCCGATGAAGGAATAGAAGCAATGATGGCTTTTATATCTGATGAGATTTGGGCACCTTATATCCTAGTATATCAAGGAGAACGGCTCATCACAGATTCACTCGGAAATAAGCCAAGTCCGAGAAACTTTCTGAAACTACTATCTGAGCAAACTTTACCTTCAGATCTATAAATTTTTGAGAGGTTTGATGTTATTTACAAATTACTTATAAAATAAAAAAGAATAAAAACTATTTTTCTCTAAATGAGAAAATTATGGAACGATCCATTGGTTATGTGGCATAGTAATGTACACTCTCATTTTTGAATAGAAACCTATCTCAATTTTGATAGGTTTTCCAGATTTTAATACTGGCAGTAAAACATCTCAAATTGGCTATTTAAAATCCTCTTTTTTTCTTGACAATAAAAAGGGGGAAATTACAAATTTAATACTCTACTGGGTTTTTATGGAATTACGCCTCCACGTGGGCCATGTGGCATCTATTTTTCACTTATAGTTTTATTTTTAACAAAAAAAATTTTGATGCAATAAGAAATTATGAAGAATGAATTTAAACCACTATAATTAGGAGTTAAAAGATAAATTATTAAGAGAGGTTGAGGTTTCTACAAATGACTTTAAGAAGGGATTATCTTGTTTTATATCAAAGAAAAAAATCTTTATTAATAGAACATATTTTGATATTTAGGGATGTAATAAAATGCCAGATGATTTATTAATTACAATTTTTGAAAAAGCGAAAGAAAAACAATTACTTGATGAAGAGTTAGTTTCGTTCATAGAAGACATATTTCCTGATAAATCTACTAATGTATTTGAATCAATAAAGAGAGGAATAACCAAATATACTTGCACCCCTTCAAACAGGATAATCTGGACTGTTATGGGCAAGAAAAAAGCGCACTTAGTTTACCCAATGTTGTTTTGCTCTTGCCAAGATTTTTATAAAAGCGTTGTAATCTTAAGAAAAAGAGAATTCTGTAAACATATTTTAGCTCAAATAATTATTGAAGCTTTTGGTACTTTCAAAGAAAAGGTGTTAGAGGATAATAAATTTCGAGAGCTCTTGAACGATCTAAGATTAGAACTGTGAAATTCTTGTAATTTCTAAGGGTATTAGGGGTTAACCCGAATCTCAGTTCGCTCCCATTCTTTTAGATATCTATTGTATGTATCAATACTAATCTCACGAGGGATATTTATTTTTTTAGAAGCTTCTAATTCTCTTATTTTGAACATCAGTTTTTTATTTTTGCGATAAAAAATTTCTGCTTTCGGATACTCATCTACAAATATCTTTTTTATGTTCTCCATATCTGCACCCTTTATTTCATCATAATTTTCAATTACAAAATTGCATAGCGGGTCGATAGATATGGAAAAATTAAAAGCATCAACCCTTTTCAAAGCTAATGGATAAGCTTGGCACGCTAAAGGTTTGAAATCATGGACAGTACATCCTTTAATTTTCTCATAAAATGGACAACCTTTTGATGGATTATCTAACCTTATACGATATGTTAATACTATAATTTTTTGATTTATATCATCGGGAAAAACCAGATCTTCGATTATCCTGAAATCAACTCCGCGTTTTTTTGCGATTTCAATTAATGCATCAGCCTCTTCTGGATAGAGGGGGATTCTTTTTACATAATCTCCTGGAACTTCATGACAACAAGTTCCGCACATTTTACATTTATAGGTGAGGGCTTTCATTGTTCTTTCCTCATCAGAAGAAATAAGTTCATTTTTTACTATATAAAATATGAATTCTCTGAAAATTAACTTTTAGATGTTATGAAAATATTACTTTTACAGTAATTCTTGTGTCTACTAGGATAATACATCGTTTTTAAATTGATAAAAATACCTAATCATTAGAAGTATTTTTGAAAAATCAAGGTTTACTCTATGGAAGACATTCGAATTATTCAGCATAATAGCTTTTCTAAAGAAGATTTCACAAATCCCATTTGTATTTTGGGAATGCCCGGTATAGCGGACATAGGTAAGTTTGCATTAGATTCATTAATAGGGCAACTTAACGCCGAAAATTTGATGGATATTATTTTTGATGATTATCCTGCTGGTGCTATTGTAGATGATAGTCTTTTGTCTGCTCCTAAAGCAGAAATTCTATACTGGAAAGATCCAGAAAAATTACGAGATATCCTACTAATAACCGCTGATGCTCAAAGTTTAACTCCTAAGGGGATCTACAGGATTTCAAATTTCCTCACAGAAGTTATCGAACAATATGGAATCAAACTGATTATTGCCTTAGGAGCTTATCCCATAAGCAGTAGGAATATAAACTCAAAACTCCCAAAAATTTACGCGAGTTCAACAAATCGAGAGATATTGGATAAGCATTTAGATAAAAATGGTTGTCAAAAAATCCAGAAGGGAGTCATTATAGGGGCAAATGGATTAATCCCAACCTTAGCAAAAGCGCGTTTTAATATTGATGGATTAGTTTTTTTAGCTGAAACAGATAATTTAGCAATGGTTAATGAGGATATTACTGATTTAAAAGCTTCAATAACTCTTTTAGAAATGCTTAAAAAATCTTTCACTTTACCAATCAAGAAAAAATATTCATTAGAAAATATTGAAGATATTACCAAAAACCTTCAATTAAAGAAAGATCAACTAGAAAAAGATCTTGATACATTTCAGTTAGTTGACGCAGATGACAAAAGAAAATCACTCTATATATAAATAAAAAAAATTACCCTTTCTTTCTTTTGAACAAGGAATCTTCAATTTTACGGTTGTAATCATAAACTATTTTAATTATGAAAGATTTAAGAGTATTATGAAGTACGTGTGTGCCAAAAAGAGTTGCGGAAAAGAAGTGAGTAAAAAAGAATTGAGCGCACTTCCCGGTATCAAGTGTTCTAATTGTGGCTTTCGTATTTTATATAAAAAAAGACCAGATGTCATAAAGCGCATTAAAGTCAGATAAAACTAATTCTTGTAAGAATTCCGCATTCTAGAAATCTGATTACATGTTAATATTGAATTTTAGATGATTTATTAATTCTTTATAGCGATTTCGTATTGTCGCTTCAGTTACGCCTGCCGTAATCGAAATCTCTTTTTGAGTTCTACGCTCTCCCTCTTGAATCGCAGCAACATATAAGGCAGCACCTGCTAATCCTGTAGGTGCTTTTCCAGCAGTAATACGATATTTTTTAGCGAGCTTTAAAATTGAAGCTGCTCGGTTTTGAGTTTTACCTGATAAGTTTAATTCTGCACAAAATCGGGGAATAAAGTTGATAGGAGAAGAGACATGTATGTTTAATTTGAGCTCATTTAAAATCAATCGATAGCATCGAGCAATTTTCTTCTTATCTACTGAAGCAAATTCTATAAAGTCATCTAATGTTTTTGGTATACTGTTTAATCTACAGGATAAGTAGATTGAAGCGATTAACATAGCTTCAATAGATCTTCCTCTGATTAAATTTCTATGAGCCATTTTTCGATAAATATGAGCTGCTGATTCTTTAATACCTTTAGATAGGTTTAACTGGGATGCAAATCGATCGAGTTCATTCATTGCATACGCTAAATTTCTATCAATAGATTTGTTGGTTCGAGTTCTAACATGCCATTTTCTTAACCGATATACTTCTGCTTTCATTTTAGGACTTATTGCCTTTCCAAATGCGTCTTTATTCTTCCACCCAATCATAGTACTTAATCCCTTATCATGTAATGTTAAAGTTGTGGGTGCTCCAACTCTTACTTTTCTACTGGCCTCTTCTGAAGTGAAGGCACGCCATTCTGGACCTGAATCTATGATTCTTTGGTTTAATACTAACCCACAGTCATTACAAACAATCTCACCGCGAGTATCATCAGAGATTAAATTTTTGTTACCACATTCTGGGCATAAATTAATATTTTTTTGCGGCATTGAAAGATCCACCAATACCCAACCCTTGGTAAATTCACTGTTTTAATATCCATAATTGATTTTGCACATATAAATATTTGCGTTTTGAGGATTTGTCCATTAATAACCTACTCTTTTTTTAATTGATCCTTTGTTTCAAAGATCATAAGATTTTAATAAGTTTGTTCTTTCTTCTAATATAATGCGACATTTTTATAAGACACACGGAAAACACTGTCATCTTCGATCTTTTCCAACAAAATGCACTCGGTGCGGTGCAGATGTATTATATTGGGAATGCAGGCATGGAAGTAAACTTTTTTTTAACTACCCCCCTTATGGAAAATTGATAAGGCATTTTTGTCGGCATCAGAGTGGGAAGATAATGAGAAAGTTTCCAGTTATAGTTAAAAGCCCCAAAGGTCTTCTGGAATTTGAATCACCAAGTTGCCCAGTTTGCGGAAAATTATTCAAAACTGTAAAAAACCGAGATGAGCATATTAAAAACTTGAAAAATGATGACGAGGTTCATAAAAACTTTTATGAAAATAAAATTCGGTTTAAAAGAGACTATGGAGAGAAAGAGCAAGGTAGTAAGGATAGAAGTGATTCCTATGTGAAACCAAGATTTGGGAGAATTAATATTAAAAAAAAGAAGTAATTTAGTGGCATTAATGTTAACGATAAATTTTTAAAAAATCAGTTTATACTTATTTTATAATAAAGAGTGATTTCACTAATCTCTAAACAACTGAATTAAAACAAAAAAATTAGGGAAAAATATGCCAGTAGACCCAGCAACAGCAGTCCAACAATTAATGCAATCCGATCCTCATATCATCGCTGCAACAGTACTTAAAGGCAAGAAAATTGTATATAGCACGGATAATTGGGATATTAGTAGTGATGTCGATAGAGTAGTATCAAGTTGGATGGGTCAAAATGCTCAATTTATTATGGTATCAGGTGTGAAATATTCAACTCTGACTATAGAAGCTGAACGATTAGTTGCTATGTCATACAAAGGGGAAGGATATATAGTAGCAGCTAAAGATGATGAACATGCATTAATTGTATATCTGGATCCTGATGGTTATGGTCTTGGTGCGGCAATGGATGTTCAAAGGACTGTTGGGTCAATGAGTACGCAAGGACCTTATTTAAGTGGAGACACTCAAATGGGGCAAAGTACAGCTCAAACGGGAGGCATGGGGTCTATGGGAGAGAGTGCGAAGATAGATTCTCAGCTGCAAGGTGAAATTAGAGCATTCTTAGATTGGATAAAAGCCGAAGAAGGGTTAGCAGGATATATAAATTATTATTTACAACAAAATGATGCGCAAATTATATCAGAATTATCCAAAATATATAATGAATTAAGACAAATTTTTGGGGTCTAAATTAATTCGTAAATTCAGTTAGTAACAATCTAAACTTTAGGTTTTGCATTAGAATATCAAAATTTTTTATCATCTCAAATAAGATTATATTAGCTAAATTGTATGTAACGTTTATGGGGACTAAAAAAAATATCAGTAAAGAAAAAAAAAGTCTTCAAAAAAAGGGAAGCCATAAAGAGACTGAATCAGAACAAAAAAACAAATCATTAAAAAAGCTAAAAGTTAAAACCCCTTCTAATTCGAAGTCAAAAACTACAAGCAGTAAGGAAGATTATTCATCCCCTGAAAACGTTGAATTAGATATCCCAACTGTACCTGAACCGCCGAAAAAAAAAGATAAAATATCAAAAGATTCTCCAGGACTAAGCCCAGATGTTTTAAAGCGGATGAAAAAGGTAGAGTCCCCTGATATGAAAGTTGTGTTAGTTAACTGTGAAAGGTGTGACGCAGTTATTCCCATACCGGTCCCAATTAAAGTGGTTACTAACTCAGATCTACCTATTGTTCCAGTTAGTTATGTGCATAAGAATCTTAAGAAAAAAGATCAACATTGTATAACTATTCATTTGGATCATGATTTTGACATTCGTAGGCAAAGACTATCCGATGTTGTTCTTTCTCCCGATTGAATTTTTACCTAACTTATTTTAGAAAGAACTAGAAAAGCAAGTTGAAGAAGATATGGAAATACTTGTTGAGAAGAATGTTAATATTAATGATTCCAAAATCTATTTAACCCTCGTTAAATTATCTTCGAGTTTCTTATTATTAATTTCTGACCAGGAAGATATGGGGATAGGAAATGTTACTTTAGGGAGCCCTCCTATAATTGAAGGTATAAAGTCACCAACAGCATCCTATAATTTATTTGGGGTCGGTAGTAAGTTATTAAGCACAATAATTGCTGAAAAAGTTTCAAAAAAGCTAAATTCACCTGTGTTACTTCTATTATTTTTAAAAACTAAGATACAAGAGGAAAAAATAATAAAACCTTTAATTCAATTCATAACAGAAGTGTTAGAGGAAATTGAAGAAAAATGACAAATATGGCTTTTTATTTCAATTTGTTCGGTGAATGGAGTAGTTAACATTTTATGAAATTCTTTTTATTGATTGTTATATTATTTTAATTTAAAATATTTCAAGCAGGGATAACCAAGCTGGTCAACGGTGCCGGACTCTTTTGGGAAAAATAAATTCTCATTTGATGGAATCAAGATCTATTAGATTTAATTACCGTTGACATCACTGTTTTAGATGAGATATCCGGTGAGGTAGCTCTTCGTGGGTTCGAATAGGAATCCAAATTTCTTGGGTTCGAACGGGAATCCCACTCCCTGCATCATTTAATTGTTATATACAAGAAATCCTCTTTACGTGTTTTTAAACTAGATACATGGGTTATTTGATATGACT
>JAEOTL010000036.1 GCA_016839845.1 Promethearchaeota archaeon | reverse complement strand
GAAATTTTTCCTTTATATAGGAAGCAGAAGAACGAAGAAAACGTGCTTATTCAATTTTACCTTGCAATTTATCCAGTATATTGTTTACTCTTTCTCCAATCTCTTCGAGAAATTTGTTTTTCTCTTCTAGTTCTTGGATTAGTTCAGAATTGTTATCTTTAGATGCAAAGTTATTAATCTCTTGTTGGTTTATTATTCTTTTGTGAAAAAAAGGGAAAATATCAGTAATTCGCCTTAGGGCTGTTGCTCTGCTTTTAATGATCGCAATTTTTAATTGCTTTGGATCAATTTTTCCTATACTCAAATCATTAATTAATAATTTTAATGATTCAAGTTCCTTTTCATTTAGTAAGATCTGTTCAGTCATTTCCATCAAAAGCTTTTTTCGCTCCTTATCAATGCTCATAATTGACCTCCTCATTTTTATACATAAACAATTGAATCTTATCAAAAAAAACTGAAATAAATTCGTAAACTTCATTTGCGAGTGATTCTAAATCAGAATGTTCAAAATCAACTACTTGATACCGTTCTACATATTCTATGAGTTCTTTTGTAGTAAAGGGGATATTTGCATCAGTCACAAGGTGTTCTATAAATTCAGTAAGATCTTTTGTGGTGATTAAATAGTTCGCATTAAAATATTGCTTATAAACTTCAATAAGAAACCTCCGTACCAGGTTATGCTCAACCTTTAATGCGTTTTTATACTCTTCACGATTAATAAACTCATATATGTTGAATAATTCAAAGAGAAAATTACTAAATTCCCGTGCAAGAGCTTTTTTAAGGCTTTTTCTTCTAATAATATATGCTCTTGATTGCCCTTCTTCTCTGCTGAGATTTTGTGGAATAGAAGATTCAAAATCTAACGATTCAATTTCATATGACTGTTTTGTATCAAACTCATCATCTAAAGCTTTATCATAGTGAGAACCTACTGAGAAGGAAGTTCTCACAGATTCCGAACCACTTGCTCTGGTGGGATGATCTTCAACTAAATATCCAAATTTAACCAAAATATTAAATATCTCGTCCCTACTCTTTTTAATCTCCGCTTTATCCTTAAAGATTTTAGATGCTCTGGGAAAGATAAAGTTCTTTAACTCTTTTTTCACTCTTTTTTCATATAAATTTCCCACCGGATCGATTGTTTTTAGAGCCTCTAAGAAATGTTTGACCTCCTCAATAAAACCCGAATAGATCCCTAAATCTTTTTGGAAAATGGTTTTTCGGGTTTGCTCTAGTATTTTTTTCTCAGTATCCCTTATATCATATCCTTGAGAGTTCATATAATCAAATAATTCGTTTTCTTCCATTGGGAGTTTATTTTTTATTTGACTCCATTCCATTTGTACTGGGAAAGGTTGATATATATCTGCCCGTTTGACTACCGCCTCATCATCTTTCATACTCATTAAATATCGAAATTGATAGGTTTGATTCCTAGAGCGAGAATAATACCCGATTCCCTCCAATTCTTGAAGTCCCATAATATTACTGATTGCAGCAATGTCTCGTTTGTCTTTTGTTTTAAATGCGATAATGTTATCAAAAAAAGACATGAAATTATGATGCAAATAGTGAGCCTGATTTGCAGAGAACAGTAAGCCAAATCCTTTTGCCACCAGCGGGTCTAGAAACTTATTGATTTTTCCATAGTCACTGAGCTTATCTATCCAAAAGCTGTCGAACATTATATCAGCATGGGGGATAACTATCACCTTCTGGTGATATACACCTGAAAAATTAAGATAATGAATGATTTTAGAAAGAATTAAAAATGCAAAGAAAATTTGTTTTCGATAATCATTACTTACTGAAAGATCAATAATTACTGTTTTATCATTAGTTATGAAATCTTTAAATGTAATAGTTCCCGTTTGTCCTGAGGTTGTGGTTGACAAATGAAGGTATGGTAAATCCTGCTGAGTAAAATCTCCAAAGAGGGCAAGAAGTGTGTCGCTTGCTGGGTTTTTCTCCCATTTATTTTGGTTAATAAGTTCCAAGTTCAAAGAGGATAGATCCATTTCAGGATTACGCATGATGGTGTTTCGGATCATATCAACTGTATTCTGATTTTTTTTAAACGACAAGGCATAGGCGTCAAACATGTAGCTTAAGAACTCAATATTATTGGTATCATAGGGAATATCGGATTTTAGCGGATCTAAGGTAAAAGCACTTCCCAGTTTAAGGTGTAAAAAGTCATTTTCATGGGGTGTACCTTTAAAGGAGGGAATTAGTCGGGACCATGTTCCTCGAAAATCAAAAATAAGGGATGGAATCTTTTTACCAATTAACTCCGATACTATTTTCATTGCACATAATTCTCGACTGGTAAGAGAACCATTCATAATTAAAAGGTTTTTTACTTGATCCTCTGTGAATCCAAAGGGAAGTTCTTCCTCTAATACTTCGGTATTGACCGTATGCCCTAAAGTGATATAATTTTCCAATTGTAATGGTGTATTGAATTCTGAAGCGACTCTTGTTTCAATCCCTTTTTTCAGCTCATCAACAATTTGAATAAGATGTAAGAGTCCTTTTCCTTGAAACAACAGATAATTCAAACGGGTACCGTTATACGAATATTCACAATTTTTCACAATCTCGCACCGCATCCCTGAAATTAATTTTCTACCCCTTAAACGGACTAACTCATAATTAAAAAAATTCATATTAAACGCACTACGTAGAACTTCGGCTCTCTGCTCAAGTCGTTCTTCAATCGTGGTAATATTTCCTTTATTTAGCTCTTCTGTTATTTCATATTCATGGACAGAAATAGTGAGTATTGTCTTCCACATTCCTGAACGCATTGCCAACCAATTAAGTGCATCGATTTTTGTCTTTATTCTCCATTTCGAGTTAAACAACTCAAAATCTGTGTTTTGATTGAGATATTTTTCCCCCTTTTTATAGAATGAAGCAAAGGACAAAGGAGTATTCATACAAGTATACGCAAAAGAAACTTTCTGAGTCATGAGTGCTTGAATAAACTTGTCGGTTCGAGAATATGCAGGGGGAAAGCAGAAAGCAAGGTTAAACATTTTCACCCCAATTACCAATTTGTTATGAATATGCATGAAAACTGTATCAGGATAGTGTCGAAATCGAAAGAACGTAGTTCCTTGAAAGAGATTAAGTGAAGTAAAAGGATGTTTAGGAAATGATCCCTTCCCTACCATAGAAAGAAGCTCTCGCCACCATAAGAAGAGAATTAACGTTAACAAGATGAGATTAATAAGCACGATATATACAAGAGGAATTGAAAAAACGACCAATATATAATCAATAAAAACAATAAGAAAACACGTAAACGAAGCTTTCATCATGGATTTGCTAGACAATGTATTTTTTACCCTGGATTCACTTTCATCCCTAGGTAAATGTGCAGGGATTTTAAAAAAATACGTCCTCAAGGCATTAAATAAAGTATCCCCCGAAAGTAATGTAATTTTAAAATGATGAAAATTTCCAATAAAATTATTGCGAAGAATATTTCCCACAGACCGCATTTTTTGTTGTAATGACTTTATTTTATTACGAGTGAGAAATCCTTTGAGAGTATAATATACGCAAAAATAGATATTTGTGGAACGAGAGTCCATTGTTTTAACATGAGTATTATGGGACTCAGGAGATTGTGTTAAATACGTATAGGGTGTCTGAACTACTTGATAGGTAAATTCCACCATGTTTTTATATCCACTGAGTGATTTCACAAATAAATTGAGCGACGCATGGATGTTTTCAGGAATTTCTTCTACTCGAAAAATCTGAAGACCGGTGTGTACTAGCTCTTTTCTATTGGTGATAAAAAGAGTAGTTTGATCATTTTTCTCCCAAAAGGAGAGTAGATCTTCAAACGGGTTGATAACAATCTTACTTTGAAAACTATTGATAATACGTGGTATATAATCATAAAATACTATGATAAACCCAATGACAATCGAAACACCAATACTTATCGAAACGGGAAGAGACCCACCTAAAAGGTAGGTAGCACCGATGAGGAGGGTGCCCAACCCACTGAGGATAATAATCCGTGCTATTGACATGGTACTGTTGGTATGGATATAAGAAGGATTTAACCGCCATATATTTGGAACTTCTCGTGGTGAATGTTTCCCGTCTTTTTCTTCGATTACGATCTCCCGAGTTTTTTCACGAGATTGATCCTCTGCCTTCTTAGTATAACTAGTTCTTATGATACTTTCCCTCTTTTCGAATAATTTCGATAGATAATGATAAACAAAAAGGCAAACCCAAATGAAATTAATAACACTTGGTTTAGTGGTTCTAATGTGACTGGAAGGAGAAATATCTCTCCAATAAGTATTATCCCAAACAATACAGAAAGCAGAGCAACACCTAAGAGAAGGTATCCAATTAATTTATGCTGAGATTGTTCATACAATAGATTATCTTTAAGAGACCCATTAAGCATGATTCTTTGTTTTCCTTTCTTTTCTAAGCTATTTTTGATTTTTCGCAGATGAATTGCCATTTCTAAATCAGATTGAGTTAACTTTCGGTTTAGTTTGTTTCGAATATTTTTCTCTTTTTGAGAAATCGTGTGTTCTAAGATGGGTTTAAACTTATTTTCCTCTTTTCTTTTTCGGGATTTAGACTCACGGGAAAGATAACTGAGAGTTCCCATATTCGAGTGGTTGAATAGATCCTCACCTACCATTCCTTTATGAAGATTGGGAACTTCAAATTTTCGTAATTCGTAATAGATGGTAATTAATTGCCTGATATATTCATAGGGAAGGTTACCACGACTTCTTAAAAAAAGGAACTCCACTTCTTTTAGAGATTCAATTAGATCAGAATGAAAGATGGTGATTTGAAGATTTTTTTCAAATACTTCATTTACCAATAAAAGATACTCACACAACTTCTCCTGTTCTTTCTTACGCCGAGGACGCATCCCTAATTTTATGGATATCTCATCAACCAAATTACTGGTTAATACAAATCCTACCACAGCTAGTTTTTTGAAATTGCCTGAAGCTTTACAGGCATTGATTAATGATTTTAATTTTAAATCTAATACGCTATTACTCATGGTACTGCTTCCTCTTCTGCGATATATTTATCAAGATCAATATATTCTTGAACATTTTTGATATAACCCGCAATCCTTTTTTCGGGGGTGTTTTCTTGCCTTGCAAACTGGGTTATAGTAAGATAATAATGTAATGAAAAGGGAAACACGAGTATAAACCCAATGAGTTGTATAATATAGCCATAACTAATAGCATACGATATCCGTACCCCCAAGTTAAGATTATTATCTATCAAAGAGGGAAAATATAACTTATGAGGAATTAAATACATTAGAGGAAAAACAACAATATAAAATAATAGTAATGCGATTAGGAAGACAAACCCAAACGAGAATTTTCTGAGGGATGTTATGTCTTCAGATTGCTCTAAATCCTTAAAAAAAATGGTATAGAGCGTAAAAAATAAAACACCAATAAAAAGGAAATTTAATATAGGGGATATTTCTAAGTTTTCAGGGCGAAAATTTTCATTAACCGTAATTCCTGAAGGAAATTCGGTTGACCATTCAAAAAAAATATTATAACTCCACGATACCGTCAATATTCCGTTTTCAAACATCTGAAATATATACCACTCTACACATAAAGAGACAAACAGTACGGTTGCCCCTACTAAGAATAATATCTTAAAATAAAACGGGAGTGATCTTTCCACGGTATTCAACCCTCCAAAAATGAACTATATTTTTGGATTATCTCATCGTCTTCTTGTAAGTCCTCTCCCATCTTTTTGTTCTCATCTTGGATTTCCCTTTCTTCGAAGCCTTGCTCACTTTTGATTTGAGAAGAGGGTACCGTTCTATCTAATTTTTCTTTTGTAAGTGATTCTTCCATTTTATGGATAAATTTCGAATCGGAATGTTTTCCAAAACATTCATAAATAAACTGATGCATCATTTCCGCAGGCAATTCATTCTTAATTAGCGCTAATCCCGTATCATCAATATGTATTTGCTTCTGATGATAGGGGATTCCAAAATCGGTCTGTATTTCGAGTTTAATCTTGAAAAATTTAATGTATAAATAGACCAATGAGGTAAGGTACACCCCAAGCAAAGCATAACCAATATTCACTACCATTTCCAACATAGAGAAAGATTGAAATAAAAGCAATGTAAGTAGCACCGCCCCAAATCCAATAAAGGGAAGAGATAATTTCTTTCCATTTTGTAAGAACTGATTAAAAGAATCTTCATAAGAAATCAATAGGCTTTTTTCACTGCTTTGTTCTTCGATAAATATATATTTTTGCCCCAGATATGCAAGAAAGTCTGAAAATTTTAGCTCGTTAAGCACATGAAGATTGATATCTTTCAGATAAGGAAAGGGGAGTACTTTCTCTAAGAATTTAACTTCATTACTACATAGCATTATCGGCTCAATGAACATCTTATATTGAAGAGAACCTGCTCGAAAGAAAAGGTTCTTTTTGGTGAGTGATTTTTCAATAGAGATGGCCACTTGTAGGTGAGAGCGAATATATGATAAAAGCTTTCCTTCATTGACGAGATCATCTCGCATTGCAGTATA
The DNA here is from genome assembly GCA_016839845.1 of Promethearchaeota archaeon. The sequence goes on along the minus strand of JAEOTL010000036.1, from coordinate 22,391 downwards.
TACTTCTCCTAAATCATTAATAGTAGAATCTAATAAAATTCGGAATGAAGACCCATTCTCATTGAATTTATCATTTAAGGGGATGTATTTGATTTGATCGTTTGACATCTTAATCTGCCCTTTGAGCATATTGAGTTTAATAGGAAGGATTAGAACCAGATCTAAGAATTCATTGGCATGGACTATTTTTATGGCAATTAGGTCACTATTCATTGATAACTCTTTTAATAATCGTACCCTTTCGACGATGTGAAAATTTAATTTGCGCAATGTGTGAATTACTCCTTCAATAACCGATTTTTTCTCAGAGGGTAGTAATTCTTCTTGTACTACATTTAATTGCTGTGCCTTATTTCTCACTAGCTTGTCACTATATGACTCTTGGGATAATTGCGGTCTATTAAGAATATTTACTGCTTCCGGTACTGGTGGGGTTTGAGTAGGAGGACTCTCAATAAAATCTTGGGGGGAGATGTAATCTGATTCATCTTCTAAATTTTCTGAAGTATAATCAGAGTCATCACCAATTTTTTCAGTTATATATTCTTGATACTGTTCTGTTTTTGTTCTGCGGGAGTGTCCTAATCGTTTGATCCTGAATTTATCCTCAAACCATGGAAATGAGGCTTTTTGAACGGGAGGGTTCTCAATTGTCTTAATATCATTACCTTCTTCTCTGGTTGTAGGAGGTGGAGTCTCTTTGGTATGAACTTCTTCAGGGAAATCGTTAAGGCTTTTTCGGGAGAGGATGGTTTGAACCCCTTCTAATATTTTTTGGGCGGTTTTCTGACCGATTCCCGGAACATGCGTAAGCTGTGGAAGAGTAGCGTCAGCAATCATTCTAATAGTATGAAAACCTGCTGCTTTTAATTTCTCGGCGACAGTAACTCCAACCCCCTTAATTATGGTAATATCCTCTGGTGAGATAGTGGTATTTATAGATTGACTTTCTTGTGCTGATTCTAGAGTTGAGTTTACCTCATCAAACTTATCTGCCCATTCTTCTTCGTCTTCCGTATCTCCTTCTTCAAGCCCTTTTGCCGATATTTTTATTGCCTGCTCTAAGTTTTTTGCATCTAATGCTTCTTGGGCCATCTGATAAAAATGTTTAAGATTCTCTTTTTTACGCTTTAGTTCTTTTTCAAGTGTCATCTCTATCAACACCATACAAAAGATATATTTATAAAGAAAAAATTAAGAAAGAGTTTATTTCAGATTTTTCCTTTAAATTAAAGGAGTCCAATCTTACTTAGTACGATGAGTCTTACAGATTTCACCGCAAAAATAAAAAAGTATAGGATTTTAAAAATGGACTCCTAATATCTTATATTATATCCAACACTCTTTAAATGAAAAATCAATATCATTCAAAAATGCTAACTGACAAACCCATTAAATCAGTCATTATTTTAATAGCCACAAATTTAGCAATTGTTGTTGCTGCTGCCTCTGTTTCTTTATTAATTCCGTCTATCGATCAAAATTTCAACCAGATCATGCAAATCATTATCACCTGTTTGTTTTGGTGCTCATTAGTTTTTTTAATTGTGCCATTTGCTTATAAGCTACCTAAAAAATATGATACTTTTAGTGATTATTTAGAGGGGATTCATGTAACTAGTTATCGCCCCTTTTCAAGGATATTATTTTATACTGTGAGCTGTTATTTTATTTTTGTTATCTTTCAACTTATTGGATCTTTAATATATGGTCAATACGTTTTCGATGCTTCTCGAATAGTGCCTCCTCAATCATATTGGCTCCTAAATATTAATGCGGGATTATTTGAGGAAATAATGTTTCGAGGGATTATATTAACTTTATTATTGGCACATTATTCTGAAAAGAAATCATTATTCATTTCCGCAGCTTTTTTTGGAGTAGTTCATTATGCAAATTTGCTTCATGAGTTCAATTATGAGCAGTTTATTTTTACAACAGCACAAGTTATTTGGGCTGTTGGTATGGGATTACTCTGGGGATATTTAGTCATAAAAACAAATTCCCTCATACCAAGTATAATTTTACATTATTTAAGCAATGCTCTTGATGGGTTATGGCTTTTTATACCAGCTCTATCAATAGAAATAAGGATCATATATATATTATTATTTGGAAAATTCATCCCTATCATCTTGACAATCCTTTGGATAAAATTTATTACTAATTGGCACAAGAAGAATTTCTAATCCCTTGACATGCATTTTATTATCTTACACAGATTTTTTTAAGGAACTTAATAAATCCATAAATTAGGTTCAATCTAAGAAGATTTTAATTAATGGTTCACAATCTTTAAAAAAATTCAAATGAACAAACAGATTATTCCAGATTTTTCCTTTAAATTAATATAGCTCAATGTTATATGGTACGATGAGTCTTACAGATTTCACCGGAAAAATCACGAAAGATTCCCTCCAAGATAAAGAAATTTTTAAGTATATTCCTGATAAGAGAATATTGCGAGTGTTGTTAGAAAATAAAATTTTCCAGCTTCGAGAAATCCAAAAAGAAGCGATTCAAAAAGGCTTATTTTTTCGAAAATCTTTTTTGGTATGTACTCCCTCTGGGAGTGGTAAAACTCTTATCGGTGAAGTATGTGCCGTGAACAACATCTTTCAAAAATTTGGGAAGTCTATTTATTTAGTACCTTTTAAAGCATTAGCAACCGAAAAATATTTTCATTTCAAGAAAAGTTATGCTCGATACGATGTAAAGGTTGAACTATCAATTGGTGATTATGATGTGGATGACTCAAAGCTAGAGAAAGCAGATATCATCGTTACCACTTATGAGAAAATGGATTCAATCATTCGCAATTTTAATGATAAAGAGTGGATTTATGAAATCTCAACTATCATTATCGATGAAATTCATATCATCGGAGAGTCGGATCGAGGTCCGCGGTTAGAATCACTAATCGTTCGCTTAAATGAATTCCTCCATAATCCTCAGATCATCGGATTAAGTGCTACGATAGCAAATCCTACCTTTTTTAATTCATGGTTATCCTCACTTGGTAATCAAACTACGCTTATCGAGTCGGAGACGCGACCAGTACCCTTACATTACAAAATTGAAGTGACTCAAAATAAAGATTCAACCATCAAACGGATCGTAAAGAAGGTATTAGACGATAAAGGACAAGTCTTAATATTTTTAAATAAGCGAAAAACAGCACAACAAACGGCTCAAAATTTAAAAGAGATTGTAAAGAAGGTTGTGGAAGAATCTGAGTTGAAGGTCTGTAAGGGGGTATCGAAAAGATTAACCTCGATTAAGGGGGCAAATCGTGATTTGCATAAAGTTATAAGTAATGGAATCGCATTTCATCATGCAGGATTACAAGCTCGGGAACGAAAGGCTATAGAAGACAACTTTCGAAAACGAATCATTAAAATTATATGTTGTACAACCACTTTATCTGCAGGAATAAACACACCTGCACGAGTTGTTATTTTACGCGATTTTAAGAAATATATTACATCAGGATATAACATCAAGAATTTTACGGGGTATCATGAGAACGGGGATGGATTTTCGTATTTTAAATCCTTTTCTCCAAATGAAGTTTTTCAGATCCTTGGAAGAGCAGGAAGACCAGGGTTAGATTCTGTTGGTCATGGAATAATTTTAGTAAAGGATATTAATGAGAAAATATGGGTTGAGGATAATTATTTTGCGTCACCTCATATGAAAGATACGATGATTCCACGGTACAGCGATTTACAATCTAGGTTAAACAAAATCCACATCTTAAAAGAGCAGGTACTACTACGAATATTCGAGGAAGGAAAAATCACTCTAGAAAAACTAAAAGAATTCTTCGAGAAGACTTATTTTTGGTACATTATTACCCACAAGATGAAAGAACAGAAGATTCCTATTGAGCAACTACTCATGATTAAGGAAATCACCCCTGTAAATATACTGAAACTTCATTCAGATCCAAAAAAAGTAAATGAATTAAGATCTCAAAAACATGAGATAAAGATTATCAAATGTACCAATTCCACTATATCCGGCTATATAAAAACCACGTTTGGAGTATATTCTTGCCATTTTGATATAGACTTGGGAATTCAATGTTCATGCGGATTTAAAAACGGTATATCTGATAATTTTTCGGGTGATAATGAGTTTGCTTTTGAATTTTGTAATCATATTACAGCATTTTTACTGTACTTAATAGATTTCCCCGACTCGAACGTGCAGAAATATGTAGAAGATGTTATTCCTCAAAGTATTAAAAATCAATACATCATAAATTATCTCTTTGAAAAAGGACTCATTGTAAGCAGCAGTGATGGTACGATAAAATGTTCTCAGTTCGGGAAACTCATAATAAGACTCTATCTCTATCCCTCTTCAGGGGTGATGATTCGATATAAACTGGAAACTGCGAAATTATCTACGTTCCAAGATCTTATAAAAGAAGCATATGAAGTACTAAAATCCGAATTTAAGGTACGGGATTATAAAATGTTAGAACCTGTGCTTGAATGGACCGATGAGGAGCCTATCGATCATATTCTAGACCGCTATAAAATAATGGCTGGAGATCTCTTTGGAGTACGAGATAATCTAGAGAGGATAATAAATTTTATTGGTATTATTGCCAGCAGTTTAAGTACCCATGGAGTGGACTTATATGATAAGCTTACCAAGGTTGCCGAGATGGCAGAAACTCTCAAGATACGGATTCATTACGGTATTCGTGAAGAACTGTTTGACCTAGTGTTACGATTGAGTGATGTTGCAAGAGTACGAGCACGGATTTTATATGATGCGGGGTATCATACCGCCTCTCAAGTAAAAAAGGAGAATCTCTATATGCTCAATCAGAAGACAGGATTAGGGATAAATTTATGTAAGAAAATTATTAAGGGAGCAGATAAAAAGAAATAGAACTATAGAACAATGACCAGCGATACTAAAAAAACCTACCACTCCAATGGTCACACCGATACTGAAGAATCGAAGAGTCAGGATCAGCAAAGACTTAAGCCCGATCATCAACTCGAGTATAAAGAAGTACAACACACTGATGAAAATCTTATTACATTGCAGAAAATTCATGCTATTTTATTAAATTGTATAAATTTATCTAAGAAACAGAAGTTAGAATTTGCCGAAAGTGAACGATATTTTATGAAGTTATATTTGAAAAAGTTTCAAGATAAAAATAGAGAATAATTCTATTTTACTCTTAAAGACTCTCTTGGGAGATCTTTCATTTTTTCTAAAATCTTCCTTCCGCTTCTTTTTAAAATCGACTTTATCAGTTGCCTAACCGTCAAGAAAATGGTGGCAACAGAAAAGAATATGGCTAACGTGAACATGCTCCATTGAACTTCTCCTCCCGTAAAATAAATAGATGTAATTAAAAAACCTGTAAGAATTACACAACTCAAATATCCTATAATTTGTGCCCTTTTATACACATTTAACCTTTCCCCGCAATTTGGGCAAAACCATCCTGAATTTACCCGTGCTTCAATGCTTTTCGAGGTGAAGGAGGCGAGAATTGGAAACCACACCGAATCTTGCCCTTTCTGATATCTATGTAGTGCTACTACTTCTTTTTTACAATTTTTACAAAACCTTTTTTTAGCTTTTTTTGTGGCTTGTTCAGCCGAAATGAAGACTTCAGGATTAAAATACTGAATTTTCCCTTCTGTTTGAGTCGATTTGAAGATTTCTGGAAGAAAATAATGGGTTTTCATATCATGCTGGATTATTTTAATTTTCCCTGAATCACTTAGTTTCTTTATAATTGTTTGAAGGTTATAACGACTATATTCTTTTATTTGAGAGTCAATAGTAAAACCTTCGAATCTTTTCCTTAAAGCTCCAATCGTAAATGCTTTTCCTCGGTTTTCTAAAAAGAAATTAATCACTAAATATTCAAAATCCTCTTCTATAGAGTCCATCGAATAATTCAAACTTTAATTTTTTTTGATACTTGTTGATCATTTAGGTTGAATGAATATATATTCTCTTGTGTAAAAACTTCAATTTTATACCAATACAATTTTTAATTAACTATTTTTATTTTTCTTTTAAATAGTCCTGATGTGATGAGCTAGTATGAGTTCAAAATCGCCTGAGAAAAAATTTGTAAATGTTGAAATTATTGAAGATGATAATTTTGATCCAAAACAGGTTATTATCCCATTTTCCCTATTTTTTCTCAAAGATGAGCATTTCATTTATGACGGGAGCGAGAAAATACCCTTCACTAAAAGAGATTCTTTATATCAGACTATTTTTTTACAAGAATTTAGCGGTAATATAAGGAGTAAAGGTTAAAGGTGTATCTGATATAAACTGTTCTTTCGAGTGAACATACCTTTTTTCTGGTACACTTTTACTAATACTTTTAGTTCAGGAAGAGGAATGCCAAAGTTTTCTGCCATAATTTCAAAGACATAATAGGGAAATTCGGTATATGACCTAGAGATTTCTTGAAGCATTCTTTCAAATTTGCCTGAAATAGCATCATCATCAATCTTACTTACTTCAAAGTTAATACTATTGTTACGCTGACCTTTAACAGTAAAATCCTCAGCAGCTCTAAATTCGGGTAACGTTCCCAACTCTTTGATGGCTAACTCATTTTGACGGGTCTTCACCAAATCAACTGCCTTTGTCATTCCCTCCACAATCTCTCCCGAAATGATAATTGATGATACCGTATGCTGTCGACCACACCGGAGACATTTTTTTGATTTTTGCGTTGTTTTTGCATACATATAGTGCTTACATTTTCGACAGGTAAATATGACATAGGGATTGGTATCTTTTTTCCACATTTCATGTTCCATTACTTATTGACTCTCCATTGAAATTGTTTCTAAAATACTTTTAACGATAAAATAGAGTTCTTCTTCATTTTCTATAGGGATGATCTGAAAAGAAACCTTATTTTTCACTTCGGTAACCTTTTTCTTGAGAAATAATTTTTCTCCAGGATACTCCTCATCAAGATCGATAAAATCAAATACCACTATATACAATTCACATAATTCAGCAAGTTCTTGGACTTCCGAGATAAATGATTTATTTTCTATGACAGCTTTCGGATTATATACTTGAATAAGCACCTTATTATATATGAAGATGTGAAGGTCTGAGTCTACAATTCTAAATTTAATCTGATCTTTTACCAATTTCTTCCGGATCCCAAATTTCATGGGAAGAAGTTTGCTGATTTTAACTTCAAATACTTCCTCTTCAGGCTCAGATGGTTGCTCTGGGGACTCGTGAGGGGTGAGAAAGGATTGCAGCTTCAATTGATGTTTTAGTTTTGGTTTTTCTAATCTTCCATCATTGCTCAATGGTTCCAAATTCTCCTTGATATCTTGAACATCTTGAGCATCTTGAACACCTTGAAGATACTCAGGTAAAAAAGCTTCTTTATATGACTCTTTTAATTGCTGGGGATTTTTAAGATTGATATTCATCTTCTTTAATTTACTGAGTGCTATTCTTAGATATACTTCATCGTGCGTTCCTTTACAATACAAAATTACCACTCGACCTTTCCGATGGCGCGCAGTTCTCCCCTTTCTTTGGATTAATCGAATCTCTGACGCAACCACATCATAAAACACCACTAAGTCACATTCTGCGATATCAATTCCTTCTTCACCTACGTTGGTAGAGACCAATACATTATAAACTCCTTCTCTAAAATGATCTAAAATCTCGATTTGCTTTTTTTGAGAAAGACCTTTATCATCAGCGGCTTTTGTCGCCTGTCCTACAAATCGTACGGGATTAATACCACTTACTTCTTTAAGATTCTTTGCAATATTCTTCACCGAATCTCGAAGTTTGACAAATACTAAGATTCGCGAATTGGGATTATTACGTAATTCTTCTAGAAGTACTTGAACCAACACTTGATATTTCGGATGGATCAAGTATTCAGGAGAATAATCTTGATTCTTCTTTAATTCGATAAACACTCTCCGTATTCGAGCATCACTTGCCAAGATTTTTACTGCTTTTAAACTATTTTTCTTACGGGCATCATTATTCACTTTTCCTAAATAAGTTAAAAGGACATCTAATCCTTGCTGCTCTATTAATTCTAACATATGATAAAGAATTAATGCTTGAGCATTTATAGATAACGCGCTATACACTCCTGTTTTATCACCACTACTCTGAACAATACTCACAAACTCTTTATTTAACCGCAGAAGATCTTTGCGTATTATTTTGGTATGCAATATTTCTCCTTTCACATCGAGAAAGTTAAGCTGAGAAAGATATTTAAGGCGTTCTTCTAATAAAGCAAGGACGAGAGAATAGACTTCCTCCATTAAACTAGTCAAGTTTACACCGATTTTATACACATCCATCGGTTTCAAGAAACTTTTGACATCGGTATCCTTTCGGGTCCGAATATGGATGTTTTCTAAAGGAATATGCAGATTTTTACACAATATAGTAATTTTATCTTTTGAAGATCCTGGTGAGGCGGTTAATGCTAAAATAGTTCCATCGGGATTTTGCTCAACATACTCATCCGCAATCATTGTGTATGGATAATCACCGGTTCCATGATGAGCTTCATCAAAAATGGTAAGTGCGGTATTCTCCAGTGTATATCTTCGATTTACTAAGTCGTTGCGCAAAGTTTGAGGGGTAAAAAACAAGACCTGATGGGTATTAAAAAGACCAATTCTATCTTCGGGAAGAACTTTTCCAGTCAATACGACATACTCTTCTTGTGGAATAGGAAGAAATTTTATAAAGGTTTCGTAATGCTGATTGATTAATGGACGGGTAGGGGCAAGGATTATTATTTTACTATCTGCGGGATAGAGATCTAATATTTTACGTGCGGTCAATACTGCAATAATTGTTTTTCCGAGTCCTGTCGGTAATACCACTAAAGAATTTTTATTTACACACTGTTCCGCAATTTTTACTTGATACTGCCGAAATTCTATCTGTTCAGAAGGTATTTTTGGACTGGGGATATGATTTTCACTATCGCTGATTGTTATTCACCATTATTTCATGATCATCAATAAATATTGACTCGAAGTACTTCCCATTTTTTTTATAGGAGAGGATCAATTCCCCAAGTTTTAATCCAAATTCCGAGGGATACATTAGTCCATTCTCATTATGTTCGAAAAAATAAGGGTGATATTTCCAAAGCTCTTGTATATTACTGATTAACTCTGTTCCATTTTTCTTTATATCGAATCCTTTTCCCCTCTTCACAAACTTAAACATATACGTAACATCGCTTAGAAGATTACACTCACTCAAAGAAAGTTTTATTTTAGTGGGAATATAATTGTTTAGGAGTTTTGGTTCCACCAGTAAAAATAGCTGGTTATCGATTATTTTCTTGGTCATACTATAGTTATCAAACGTAGTGTTAAATAACTCTTGAAAATTCAGAAGTATCCCAATTATTTTATCTACTTCTGAGGGTGTTAACTTTAGAAAACCGGCTAACTTAGTGAAATTTAGCCTCTTTTCAAAGTTATCTTTAAATTTCTCGAGTATCTTCGCTACTTGAGTAATATTTCGTACAAACTTACTAGTTGTGATATTATGTAATTGTACTCTTTCTTGACTAGCCATTAATCTTACCTAACGACAAATAAATTTAAAGAAAAAATTTTAATTTTAGATTAGGTTAATTTTTTGATTTTCTTCCCTGAGATGAGGACAAAACCCCCCGGTACTCCAAGAAAAAGCACAGATAACACCACCGCAGCATTCATGTCATCTTTATAATATTTCTGATTATATACAGTATTAATTATTAATGTTGTTTCTGCTAATTGCCGTGCAGTATCATAGGCAATTATTTTTCCTTCAATTGTGGGATAATTCGTAGCACGTTGTGGAATAAGTAGTCTAAGTGAAAATTGATTATCAGCCTCTTTATTCATTACAAAATCTCCGAGTTGAGCACATTTAAACTGGAAGGAAAGATTATACTCGAATTCCGAAAGAACGAGGTTAGAAAGCGTGGCAGAGATCGAAAGAAAGGTTCCTAAGAGTACCTGTTCATCATAATCCACAATAATTTGTAATGGATCGTTAGTGGCCATATCACATATCCATAAGATAATCTCTTGATTAACGGTCTCCCGAGAAGTGGTCATATAAATCTCATGAAGAGAGTCATCATATATAGCTTGAATAAGCCCTTGAACTAATTCTGCATTGAACCTATAGTTGAGATCTAACAATTCGCTGATTTTATAGCAATAGTAGATGTTTTTGATGTTAGTATAGTCAATATTGTGTGTAATGAAATTTTCTATCTTTTGGGCGTTTAAGGTATACACATCAAGTGTCTGTAAGATATCAATCATATAATAGGTATTTTGTAAAATGATATCGATATCATTACTATGGTGTGGGTGAAAATATAACATGTCTGAAGATTCTACAGTATGTCGGAGGATATAGTTAACCACCTCATCACTATCGAAGTTAAGAAAAGTAATATCTCCAATATGCAGGTGATTAGTTAACAGCTCCATTGTTTTTATGGCATAAAACGTATACTCAAAGAAGACATGCTTATTTAACAGGTCTGCTCGCAAAGAATCATATTCCATCATTGGAAGAAATCCCCCGTTCTGGTCTGTATACATCTCGTTGAGAAATTGAGTGTTTATAATATGGTTTAGCAATCGTGATAAGTTATGTGTCAACCCATAATCATCTAGCTTATACATTCGTAGTAATGAATCTAGGGCTTGATAGGTTGCTTTATGTGACAGAAGGTATCCAATGCTCTCGACATATGTTTTATCACCTTCACTGTAATAGGTTAAGGGATATGAACGGAATCCTGTATTCCCCTCATGTTCAGCAATATAGGAAACAAAACCGTCAATTAAGAAATAATCATCATAATAGTAGGCGTCACAAATACCAGAATATAATGCAGGAAGATCAAGTTCGGAAATTTGGTTAAAGAGATTAAAAGATTTTATCATCGTATAGGTAAGATCCATCGTAGTATACTCCTGTGGAATGAGTGAAAACGTGGGAGAACCCGAAAAATGAGTAAGCAGGCTGGTTACAATTTGTTGAGTATCACTACTATTAAAATCTACTTTATCAATATTATAGATCGATCGGAGTACCTGAAAGGTATCAATTAATTCATATTTGGGAATTAACGTCGAACCATCCCACAGTCCTACTCCATTTCGATGAGTATAGAGAAAATTAAGTGTCATCGTTTCATCTATCGTAGTATAGGCTAATATCTCCGAAAGTTCAAGTCCAATGGCGGTTGCTACAATATTTCCAAAATAACCAAAATCTACTTTTGACATGCGAAAAGTATAGCTTAAGGGATCATAGAGGGAATCAACAAATTGATGAAAAGAACCATTATTAATACTACTTACCATCTCAAATAGTTCTAGACTTTTAATGCAATAATACGAGGAGAGTAAGTTTGGCTCCAATAACCAATACCCAAGAGAATCAAATGAACCGGTGTTATCATTATAAAACCCTCCATACTGCCAGCCACTAGGCGTCGTATTTTGAAGGGTGTTGATATAGGCAATTAACTCGTCTTGCTGAGTCTGATAACTTTTCCAGCTACTCATTAATAGATCCAATGTTGTGATTGCAAAGTAGGTATTATCCATAGTTGCGATTTTAAATTCATCTTCTAAACTTGAATCATAGGGTTGACCGATAAAACCACTTGTAAGGGGATTATAGCAACTCCATAAGAAATCTATAGATTTACCGGTGTTTATTAAACCTAATTTCCCTAAAAATGATAATGATAGTAAAGCATAGCAATGTACTTCAAGTATCGTAGATAAAGGATAATATGATTGAGAGAAATCTGTACCCAGATATCGAGAGGCATAAGCGTCCATAAATACCCCTGAACTGGAATTATAATGGCTCATTATATAGTTAGTAATCTTCGATGTATTGATAGTATCAATCTTTCCGAGAGATTGTAATATGGAAAGCCCATAATAGGTTGCTTGTAATGAAGATTCATAAAGCTGGGGGAAATATCCTTCGGTTGCATAGCTACTCGCTTTATTCTCAAATATTTCATTTATGATTTGGTAAGTAGACTCTGCTGACTTCAGTTTTACATCTTCCTGTATGTGATAATATCTCGCTTGAAAGTCTCTATTTAGCATGTTGAGGCTTAAAATCGCTCCGAAAAAGAGAAGAAATCCAAAAATTATTGAAACTATTTTATATTTTTTCATCGCTTTTCCAAAAGGTTTTAGACTGAAATGAGACCAAAGTATTTAAAAGAAAAAATTAAAAAAAGAAAAGAAAAAAAGGTGATCCTCTAAATAAATAGTTATACCTTTTTAACTAGAGGAGGACCTTTATTAGGAAAATATTCACCAAGTGTTAGATCAAACAATACATCTGCCTTTTTTCTCATTTTTCTTTTTGATCGTGGAGTAGATTCAGGAATGAATTCGTTATTATGGACTTCTAAATAAGCTAAAGTAATTGTCCCATTATCACTTGAACTTCCTATTAAATAGTAATCATTTAGAGGATTAAAAATTTGTCTCGCCTTCCCAAGTTGAATATTAACTATACTCTTCTGTTTCTCCTGTGGAACGACTCCCACGTTAAGTTCCTCACCTTCCAGTAATCCCACTTTTCTTAAGAAACCTTTTAATAAATCAGATGAACGTACTAAACTTACAAACCCAGGAACTTTAAATCTTTCAAAGATTCTTTTCTTTACTTGAAATTGTATTGTACTCATTTTAATATTAAGTAAATCACAAATAGAACTTACGTTCACCTCATCTTTATAATCGCAAAGGGTCGTTATCGATGTAACCAAACCAGCAATCACATCATCAGTAGTATTTTTAATACATTCCCAGAGTTTATATAAAATTTTCTTAGAAAAAAAGTAAAATGACATCTCTAGTCCGAAATGCTCAGTAATTGCCATTAATTTCTGTGTGATATAATTTTGCCTATTCCTCCTTGTATATTCTGGTAGAAATTTTCGTACCTGGAAAATAAAGCTATTAAATTCTTCTTTTGAAAGTTTTGAATTTTTCAAAATGTCCTTCCGTTTAATTGCTATGTTTTCAAGTTTTAGGACTAAATAGGTGAGGATCGCCGATAATTTCTCAGGATTTTTGAATTTAGAACCGGCTATTAACTTAGGATGTATATCCTTGAATCTTTTCATAACCATTTCCTTAATAGACTCACCTAGACCCAGACTTTCAAAAATTCTTTTTATTTCAGCAAAAGCCATTCTTTCACTGTATTCTCGACTATTTAGCTGTGAGTTATGCTTATTCAACCTTTTTAATCGATACGAATTTGGTGAGATATATCGCTCTCTGGCGGTTCCAATTTGTGTAGATCCAAAGCGTGTTGCATGTTGTATTATATCATCGTTATAAGGACGATCATATTGCAATTTCTGTATAGTAAGTACTACACCACAATCCCTACATACATAATCTTGCCCTGTATCTGCAATGTTATTTGAACCACATAGATCACATTCTAAATTCGTATGATCAAATGGTATTGATCCTTTATCGACGGTCATTTTTTCTGATCACTATTTTTTTATTTAACTAAAAAAATTATTCACTAAAAAAATAAAGGGTAGGAGTTTGCCTTTTAAACCTTTTCCTCAAAGTCAAATTTGAAGAGTAAAGAGCTTCTACTCTTAAAACAAAATTTGTGTTTTTGATGATTCATCTGATTTTTTTCATTTGGGTTTCCATTGACTAAAAAGTCGATGCCAGCAAATTCATCAAAAAAAAGATTCAATTGGGAATCAATGCTAAAGCACTTATCGAAGCATTTTCTTATTTAAATTTTGATATTTAACTCTAATTATCTACGCCTCGAATAAGGCAGCTTCAGAGTACGCAAAAAAAATTCTATTTTTTCCGTGGTTATACGTTGATAAATTTTTTCTTTATATATGTTTATAAACAAAACGAATTGTATCGAGTGATATAATCCTTATATTCTAAAATGTTATATTCATCAAATTTCAGTTTAAGAATAAAAGAAGATGTGATTATTTAAAATTTAAGATTGTATGTTACATCGTCACTTTTTACATTTTTCCTTTATATTTGTTTGATCAAACATCAATGCATGGTTGGAGATTTATTTATCGTATCATTGGTTGCATTTCCTGTGGTATTGTTCTTAGGGTGCCTCCTTGAAAACTTGGTGATAAGAAGAGATCTCGGTCCTTTTAATTTTATTATAAATATTTTGAATTATATCGGTGTACTCTTTCATGAACTTTCACATTATGCGTTATGTCTTCTGACGGGAGTCCCCGCAGGACGAATGTTCGTACGATTTCGAAATGGGTATACCGGAGAAGTCGCCCCGCATGGCGCTGTTGAGTTGAGGAGTCCTCGTCAAGAAACATTCCTCCAATCGATATTAGTAAGCCTCGGTCCTGTGTTGATCGGTACCTGGATTATTTATTTTTCCCTAACTATTGCATTGAGTTCGTTATTCCATCCAGTATATCGAATTATCGCAGGATTCTTAGCGTTTGCGATCTTGCTCGCCTCCACACCCTCAGGTCCTGATTTTCGCTTGATGAGATTAGGATTAGACAACGATCCACGGCATTCAATCTATCAACTATTCCTCTTAACACTCTCGATTTTATTGAGCTGGGGAGTCGTCATTCTATTTAAAATTTCGTTTCCCATCGAATTTTTCTATTATTTTATCATTATTGCATGGTACTTTGTTCTCAAGTATTCACTTATCGGGATTCGGTGGGTTATTACTAACGTTTTAAAGCGTTTTGGTAGAGAGCAAGATAGGACAAAGTTTAAACGGTTCTCAAGAAGGAGATATAAATCCTCCACATTTAAATAGCGCAAAAATGGTGAAAGAAAATAAAAGGATATTGTTATATTGTTCTGGTTATCGGGTTTTTCATGTTCTATCAGCAGAATCCGATGTATGCCGTTATTATGATTGGAATCTTTATTGCTGGCTATATTTTAGTTAAATCACGAAAATCGGGGAAAGGGGTATCGGGTCTTTTTCGAGGGAAAGGGGCTCAACCTCACAATTCTATGGATGATCTTATTACCTTGATGATGCTTCAACAACTCACTAATACCTCCAACTCAGAACTCAGAAAGCGTGAGGAACAGAGCGATAATGAGCACGAGCAGTATATTGAAAAAGTGAAACAGGAGGCACTTTCTCTTTTAGATGATTAAAATGATGGCTCAGCAATCATTGATGAACAATTTTAGGGAACTTTTTCACAAGAACGCGTTAATTTCTATTTCAGGAGAAGCGGGGACAGGGAAAACTTCTCTATCGTTATATTTAGTTGGTAATTTCCTTACTTCAACGACTCCTTATGAGGGTAGTTGTATATGGGTTCAAGCCAGTGAACTATTTCCTAAAAAGAGAGTGGAATCATTATTTAAGGAGCAACCTAAAAAATTAGACTATATAATAAATAATACATTCATAACTCCTCGAACAGGGATGTTTGGTACTTATGATCGTCAACTTGAAGGATTACACCAACTCTCTAATAATTTCCTTCCCCCTGATGTGCAATTTATTGTTATCGATAATATTTCTCATCATCTCCGCTACAAACTTTCTCGAATATCCGATGTGAAAGTAAGGGCCGATATTATAAATAAATTTTATGACCTAGTAGTATCGCCTCTTATTTTTCGCTGTTATCGAGAGAAAATTACTTTGATCCTCATTCATGAAGTTTCCTATAACCTTGAATCCCAACAGAACTACCCCTTTTTTTCTAAACTCTATAGGAGATTAAAGGGGTTAGATATTTCGCTTTCTAAATCACTTTTTACAGAACGGCGAACAATGAAACTAGCAAGCAATAATAAAGAAGTCTCGTTTACCTTCGATATTGCTGAAAATGGGTTTCGTTTTTTCCACTAATTTCCGTTTTTTGTTTAAATATCTTGATGGTAATAGTCGATCATAATTGGAAAGTCTGATAGTAAAATAAGTCACTCGGTGTCCTGTGGAATATGTCACAGGGAGATTGTAGATAGAGCGCAGATATATCAAGCAGCGATTAATCTTGGGATAGTATGTAGTAGCTGTTACAAACAATTTTCTGAGAAAGACCTAGAAATGATGGCCAATATGTTTTATTGCTTATGGTGGATATTTTAGTATGGTGAAAGATTCAAGCTTCTCTTTCTTGAAGACACTAGAAACTATTCTGAAAAATGCTCTTAAAGGGAAAAAAATTATATTATAATTTTGTAAAAGTCTTTATCTACCTTGGTAACAAAGATGTTAAAAATAACGATAGGTAATATGAATTTAGAAGTAAGACTAAAATATTTTTTTTCTATTACTATAAAGCCTTAAAAGCAAAATTATCTTCTTTTTTATCAATTACAAGTTTTTAATTTAGAAAACTTTTAACAATTAAACTTTAGTTGAACAAACTTGCCCGATTCGAAATCCGAAGAATTATTACATGCAAGACAGTTAATGCAAGAAAATAAATTTATGGAGTGCCTCGAAGTAGTTAAAAATTTGGAAAAGGAAGGAGGGCTCACCGATGAGGAGCAATTAACTCTACATATTTTAAAAGGAAGAATATATGCAATTTTCCAACAATATGATAAGGCTGTAACAGAGGGGGAACATGCCTACCAAATAAGTCAGGACTTAGGAATTACTTCTAGATCTATTGACGCTCTCCTTCTTCGAACCTATATTGTATTCGTTGGAAGATTTGATGAAGCTCTTGGTTTTGCACTTGAGGGAGAAAAACTTCTTGATTCCCTTGAATCTAAATCATCATCAGATCTTTCTGGAAAGAAAGCAGGTTTGTTGAACATGAAAGCTTGGATTTATTATTTCAAAGGTGATTACAATTTAGCATTAGAGCAAGCACAACATTGTCTTGCTTTACGAGAAAAAATTGGGATAAAACTTAATATTGCATACACCTTACTGACAATAAGTCATATATATAATCAAATCGGAGAACCAAACCTTGCTCTAGAGCATAGTATGAAGTGTTTATGGCTCTTCGAAGAATTAGATAATCAAGTCGGTATTTCATCAGGTCTTAGTGTAAGTGGGAGAATTTATTATACCATGGGGGACCTTGATCAAGCCATAAGATACTCCAGAAAGAGTTTAAGTGTAAAGGAATTTAGCATTCGAGAAAGAGTTAATGCATTAGAAGTTTTAGGAACTGTTTACCAAATAAGAGGAGAATTAGATCAGGCTCTAGAATATTTTAAGCAAGCTGTTGAACTTTCAGAGCAAGAAAACTTAGAGGATCTAGCCGTATATAATTCAATGTATATTGGGATTAATTACAGAATGAAAGGTGATTATAATATGGCTATCGAATCTCTTGAAAGATGCTTGAAACTTTCTGGAAAGATTGGATATCTCAGAGTGGAGTGTTTATCACTTTTACATCTTATATACTTAAATACAGATACAAGATCTCTTGAAAATGCACAAAGATACTTAATTCGTTTAAGGGAACTTACGGATCAAACAGAAGACAAATTTTTTGCTAATGTATATTCAATAGCAAAAGCTTTAGTTTTGAAGACAAGTAAAGAACCTTATAACCTCACGGAAGCTGAAAAACTGTTATTAAAAATAGCGGGAGATGAAATGATTGAACCTCAATTATTTGTACTCGCTCTAATTTCCTTGTGTGATCTCTTTTTGGGAGAATTAAGCGCATCTAATGATTTAGAGACGTTAAAAAAAATAGAACCTATAATCACGCGATTATATAAAATAGCGGAGAAACAGCATTCTCACTTATGGTTAGCGGAAACAAAATTGTTACAGGCGAAATTAGCTCTGATCCAAATGGAGATCGAGGATGCGAAAAAATTATTGACACAATCTCAACGTATCGCTGAACTACACGGTCTCAACCTGTTAGCTATGAAAATTTCTAGTGAACATGATAATTTACTAAAACAAATAGAAGTTTGGAAGACATTTAAAATGGAGAATGCTCCAATGTCGGAGCGAGTGAAATTAGCTTCCATTGACGGTGTGGTGGATCGCATGTTGGGAAAACGCTCTATAGAACCGACTGAATTAACCCCCGAGGTGCCTGTATTGATATTAATCATTGTGGAAGGAGGTATTCCGATTTTCTCCTACTCATTCTCCAAAGAATTGTCTTTTGAGGACGATGTCGTTGGTAGTTTCCTAACCGCTTTTAATACATTTAGTTCAGAGCTTTTTTCTAAAGGGCTTGATCGGGCAAAATTTGGAGATTACACCATTCTTATGGATTCTATTGACTCTTTCTCGGTTTGTTATTTGTTTAAGGGACAAACCTATAGTGCTAAACAAAAATTAAGCCAATTTACAGATCACATACAAAACAATAAGTCTATATGGGATCCTCTAAACAGATCTTATCATACAAATGAAACTCTTGAAATAAAAGATAATCCCTCCATCGAATCACTAATATCGGAAGTTTTTTTAAAAAAAATCGCTAATTAAATAATCACGAACAAATTAAGACTAAATATATTTATGTCAACCTTTTTTTCTTCCGTAATATCTTTTTTTCTTTATATAGTTAGGGTGTAATCTTGATGTAATCTTAATTAAATATAGTAGGTGATGTTACAAAAGAATGGCGGATTTAAGTCAAGTAAAAGGTATCAATGCCCGTCAGATAAAACTTTTACAAGATAATGGCATTAGCACCGCAGAAGCATTAGCGATGTCTCCCGGATCTATAGTTGCCGAAATTGATGGATTAGGAGATAAAACGGCAAAAAAGTTAATATGGAATGCTCGAAATGCGTTAGGAATGACAGATTTTGTAAGTGCAGAAACGATCGATGAGAACGTAGAATACATTACCACAGGTTCCTCGGAGCTTAATACGATACTAGGGGGAGGATTTCAAACGGGCAAACTCACCGAAGTGTACGGGCCTTTTAAGTCCGGGAAAACCGCACTAGCACACACCATTTCAGTGACGTGTCAACTTCCTGTAAAAAGTGGAGGTCTAGACGCCTCTGTTGCCTATATCGATACTGAAAATACTTTCTCGAAAGAAAAAATTAAGCGGATTGCCAATCGATTTGGATTAAATCCTAAAGAAACCCTGTCTCACATTTATCATGCTCGGATTTATTCTTCTGATCACCAAGCTCAGATGATCCAAAAGGCAGAAACTCTATGTAAGACTCGGGGAGTACGGCTGATTATTGTTGATAGTTTAATGGCACTTATGAGAACGGAATATGTCGGTATAGGAAAACTTGCGGTGAGGCAAGGAGTCTTAAACAATATGATTCATGGGTTATCTCGAATTGCTGAAACATACAATTGTGCGGTATTGCTTACCAATCAAGTCGCTACGAAGATGATGGGCATGTTCTCCGCGAATGATGCTATTGGGGGTAATATTCTGGCTCATGGATGTCATTTTCGCGTTATGTTTAAGACCAAGGGATTTTCATCTAACAGTTCATTGAAACGTAGGGCTGTCATCGTTGATGCACCAGATCTTCCTCCAAATGAGTGTGAGTTTTTCATAACTTCAGCAGGCGTTGCTGACATTGAAACAGTAGTACTTCCCGATGAGAAAGGGGTTGATTTTGAGATTGAAACTTTGTATGAAGAATCAGGCGATATAGCAAATATTTCATTAATGGATGTGAAGGGAATTGGGAAAGGCACCGCAGAAAGTCTAGAAACGGAAGGGATTACTACCGTTGAGGACTTACTTGATGCCGATCCAGAAGACTTATCTTCAAAAATTAGTGGTATTTCTACTAAGAAAGTGAGTGAATGGCAGACTAACGCAAAAGCACTGTTAAAAACTTAATTCTAATCCTTTTTTTATTCTTATCCTTTTTTTTATAGTTTTTTTATGAAAATGTTTTTGTCATAGATATTTAATCTTCTTTACTAAAAAGTATTTCAAAATCTACCCCAAGAGTTTTAGAAATATTATACATATCTTTTTCACTAAAATATTTTAGCAACTCGATTTCTTAATAGATAATCCTTCCCTTACTATCTTTAATGCTGAACCGTATTCCAAAACATATTATGCTCTTTTTTTGAGTTTATCTTTCTTTAATTAAAAAAAGAAAAAAAAGCTATTCGATTTTCTTTAAGTGCCTTAAACCCATAAAGAATAAAGGAAGAGATATCACAAAATGTATGGAAATGAAAAAAATAGTAGGGTTCAATTTCCAAGCAGTGAGTTCAGGTAATATTCCCTCCAACCAAACCATTAAGAATATAAAACCCATGAACACAACCATTTGTATGCTCATAAGCTTAAACATATTTATTCCCATATGTTTTCCCTTCTCTTCGAATGCAGGACTAAATCCTTGTATGCCAATCGCCTCAATCAGTACCATTATACCATAAGATAAATAAGCTATGAAGAAAACAACCACATAAACCGCATCAAATTCGAATAGGATAGTAAAGAATATTGTTACTCCCAGAGCTAGTATTGTATTGACAATTATCATCGCTATAATGTAGGAATAAATCAGACCGTTTATATTTCTTGGACTCCGTTTATACACCCATAATAGGTCTTTATTCCCTACAAAGATGAAGCTCCCAAGCATAAGCCCATAGAGCATCCCCCCCATGAACATTACCATCAGTATTACAAATCCTCCCGATAAGAAATTACTAGGAGCGCCTTTCATAGAAAATGAGAAAATTAATCCATAAACGCAAGTTAAACCACCCAAATATATGAATTTGGTGATATTTTCTTTCTTCCGAAAGAATTCTTTAAATTGGGTGATAACTAACCCTTCCCATTTTGAACCTACAATTCGTCTATTAAACTTGTAAAAAATATTCTCCTTTTCTATAACTGAGCTAGTTTTCTCAACACCACCCTCAAGTGTGTAGAATTTATCCGCTCTTTTATAGGAAATATATAAAATTAACATAGGTACAAGAATTGCAAGAGCTAAACTTGTCCAAATATTTAAGATATAGGTATCTAATAACATGGCAGAGAATGTATAAAGGATTATATTTGAGAACCATAAAGGGGGATACCACATAAAATAATTTTTCAATTCTGAATTCTCCATTATGAATTGAAAACCAAACTGGAGAGTGTAGATAAGAGCGACCATCCCAATTGATAGGAGCATTAGCAGGGCTTTAGCAATATCTCGTGCTTTCTCGCTCTGAGCAATCTTGTGTTCTAGCCAACACATTATTATAGTACCAATTAAGGTTGCAAGAAATACAAGACCAAATACACAACCATAAATAACAAGAGTCTGTATAAATGTCAGATTAAATATAGGGTTCAGCATATTTACGAAGATTGGAGTAAGGGTAAAGACATAAGAGAAGAGTATTGGGATTTTTCCTAAAAATTCTCCCAAAAAGATATCACCCGCAGTTGTTGGGGATGCCAACAGAATTTCCTTAAACCCTATCTCAGTCTGACGATAAATATTATTCAAGGGGTAAATGAGTATAGCTATGAAAAATATCATCATCAAGTATTCAATAATCATCGCAATGGAGGGGATTAAAAACTGGGAAATTTCCTCCATCCCCGCTAAAGTTGGCATAAACTGGTCAAAAATCAATGGACATAGGAAGAATGCCCAAAAAGCAAGGAAAGAATATAAAACTAAGAAAAATGCTAACCGATTTTTACGAAATTTAGAGGTTCTAACCCTAACTTCATTCTTAGCAATTTTCATCCATAGAGCCGTGTTATATCACTTCCTTTTTTTTTTTCCTTTCTTATTATGGTTTTCATCATTATGACCATTTTGGCGCCAGGATAATAAGTCCTCGATATGAGTTGCGCCCATAATTTTGAGATAGGCATCCTCTAAGTCTTTTGCATTTTGTGATTCTATAATTTTTTTAGGGCTACCTTGTAATTTCAATTCTCCTTTGTCGATAATTCCAATAATATCACAGAGTTCTTCAGCCGCATCAAGCAGATGAGTACATATAAAAATTGTTTTATCTGCTTTCTTAGCCAAATCAGAAATGAGGTCCTTAACCATTCTCGCTGCTGCAGGATCTAGATTAGACGTAGGCTCATCCAAAAAAATAATCTTGGGATCCTGAATTATTGCCGCACACAAACATACTTTTTGCTTCATACCACGAGAATATCCTTCAAGTAAGTCGTTTTCTCGCCCCTCAAGGTCGAATATATCAAGAAGTTCATCAATACGATCAGATATAATTGCTTTTGGTAAATAATATAGCTCACCAATGAATTCCAAGAACTCTTTAGCAGTTAATTTTGAGTATAATCCAGGTGATTCTGGTAAAAATCCACAGATCATCTTCACATCATTGGCTTGGGTGAGAATATT
>JAEOTL010000319.1 GCA_016839845.1 Promethearchaeota archaeon | reverse complement strand
TATTTAGAGTTTCCTCTATATAGCATTATCAGATTTAACACCAGGTTTACATAATAAAAAGTGATCTGATCCCTTTTTTTACAAAATTTTTGTTCCCATAACATCGAACGCAGAGATTTTAGCTTTAATAATAGAAGTTTTAAGGTAATCCTCTTTTAATAGTGTCCAGACCATTGAATCAATTAACTCTCCTTGAAAATTCTCAGTTCTTTTCCGTAATGTTGCTTCATGGATGAATCCCAATTTCCTTGGTATCGCAGCACTTACTTTATTTTTAGGATCACAATGAATTTCGATCCTATTAACTTTTTCAATTTCAAATGCTACCTTAGTTAAGGCTTCTGCCACTTCCGTAGCAAAACCTTTATTTATATGGTTTACATTTATCCAATATCCAATCTCAAATGCATTGGGGCCGATTCTGGGATGAAGCCCTGTGCCCCCTATCAATTCAGTTTCTTCCTTATCAAATATACCATAAATAAAATTCTCACTAGCATCAAAAGCAGCACGAAACTTCCTTAGACGCTCAACTTTGGTACTGAGGGGTTCAGGTTCAATTTTCACCCAAGGCAACCATGGAAGCAAGTGGTCATAACTTTCTTGAACCGACTTTTGTAAAAGAGGTGCATCTGTTGGATTATAACATCTAATTATTAAATTAACAGTTTCAATTCGGTAAGCAGGACCGATGGGTGATTCTGACATACTTTTTTTCATTAAATCGATAAGATAATGTGATATAAAGACACTAGCACAACAGATTATTTAATTGTTATGTGAAAAAAGAAGATTTGAAGCTTTTAACCTAGATTCATCAAGATTGAAAAAACATTTCTAGGTGTTTGTAAGGTTTTTAACTTTCAAATGCTATTTATTATACATTAAGAGAAAATGGTAATTTGCTATCAGTCGATTTAAGCTTACAACAGTCAAATTCAAAGATCTTGCACCAATTATCTTAGTAATGCTTTTGCTATTTGTATCAATAGCATGTGCTAATATGCTTATTCCTAGCTATGCAAGAATTGTTGAAGAATTTGACATACCAGAAGCGTTAATAGCTATTCCTGATGCGTTTTTTGTACTGATTAGTGCAGTTTTTGCTTTACTCTGGGGTTATTGGGCTGATAGAATCAACAGAAGAACAGTTTTAGTGGCTGGCGCATTTTCTTGGACTATAGGAATGTTTTTAACAGCCTTCTCAAATTCATATCTAATGCTAATTATCTCTAGAATAGCAAGTGGAGCGGGATTGGGATGTGTATTACCTGTAGGGTATTCCATTATATCAGATGCAATTCCCCCTGAAGAAAGATCCGGTTGGTTCGGAACAATAGCAATTCTTAGCTCAATTTCAAACGGGGCAGGACAAGGACTTTCCTCCTTTTTAGGTCCCATCTTAACTTGGCGGTTTCCATTTCTTCTCCTTTCTATAATAAGCATTTTCGTGATAATTATTCTTTTTTTTGTTAAAATCCCCCAACGAGGAGCAAGTGAGGATGAGTTGGTAGATCTAATCGAGTTAGATTTGGAGTATAGCTATCGTATATCAAAAGATGACCTGAAAGTTATAATGAATAAGAGGACCAACTTTTTCCTAATCATTCAAGGATTTTTCTCGATTATCCCTGGGACAGTTTTAGTATATTTCACTACTTCAATGCTGGTCTCTGACTTTTTTCATGAAATACCCCTCGAAATACAACTTCAAACGGCAACAATCTTTGCAGGTATGGTTGGTGTAGGTTATATACTAGGAAATGCTGTTTTTTCTCGTTTAGGAGATATTTTATTTCGTCGAAATAAAAAGAATCGAGCGAGATTAGCGACCGCATGCCTAATCTTATCTATACCTTTTGCAATAGTTTTACTCATGTCGCTGCAACCCATCAGTGTGAGCAGACTAGATATTACATACCCTTCGGGAGGGATCCCCACAGAGGATTTATGGACTTACATCTTTCAGACTCTTGGAGCAATATTTGTAGCTTATCCAAACTTCATTATCTTTTTAATTTTTGCTTTAATGGCTTCAATGTTAGGTGCTGGACCAGTTGCAAATAGGAGTGCTATTATGATAGATGTAAATATGCCTGAACATAAGGGAACAGCAGCTTCCTTCTTCAAGCTCTCTGAACAAATTAGTAAGGGCATAACATTGTTAATTTCATATACATTGATATCGATACTCGGTAGTATTTTTAACATGATATTTTTTACTGTGTTCTTCTGGCTCCCAGCAGGAATACTCTGGATATTTGCCAGTAAACATGTCGAAAAAGACATGACATACAAATCCAAAATCCTATCAGAAAGAAAGCAGGTAAGTTTAATTGATCATATTTTTCAGCTAGAAATTCAATTGGACCGTGCAATCCAAAAAGTCCAAGACTCAAAATACTATATACAAACTAATCTTGATAAATTCAATAAATTGTTAGAGGATGCCTTGCTTATTTTTAAATTCTGTGAGCGCGAAGGTGTATCCAGGAGTATAACTAATATAGAAAAAAAAGCACATATTATGTACTTAAGGGTACTTCTTATAAAACATGAAGTGAATAAGGTACATATCAGACTTGATAACCCCGATTTAACTCCTGATGAAATAAATAACTTAAGAGACGATTTACGGAAAGCTTATATCAAAATAAATGAATGGGAAAAGAGCACCTTTGGGGAAATTCAAACGTATTTCGAGGATGCGAATTTAAAAATCATTGAAGCAAGATTAAATCGAAAGAAGAACTTACTAGTCGGCGTTAATAAGATAGCGGAGGCAATTAGAATATATGAACGGGTGAAACATCTATTAAATGAAAGACTTGAGATTGTAGAAGAAAAATCGGATTTATCTACTGATGATTCAATCATTCGAGACAAAGAACTAGAACTCTATAATAAATGTAGCAATTCTTTAAATGCAACTATCAGGTTAAAAGAAGAAATCGAAAAAACCTTCGACCATTTAGGAGATAAAGGCGTTCAAAGAGAAGATTTGAAAAAGATCTTGGATCTTACTCAAGAATATGACGTTGATCTATATGATATTATTGTTGATACGTTTAAACAAGATATCGAGACTAAAGATGCACTTATAAATACTTTAG
>JAEOTL010000318.1 GCA_016839845.1 Promethearchaeota archaeon | reverse complement strand
GAATCGCACTAAATAATTACGAAGTGCAGGCGATTTGATCTTTTCCCCTCACTCCACCTTAAATGACGCTGGCTTTGAACGTGTTCTATTACCAAATTCATCGACAGCCCACACGACCCAAAAATATTCATTAGGGGGAAGAACCGTGTCGACTATATAATTAACTAAATCAGCATTGAGTGCTTCTATTTCCCATAACAGCTGCGACGTTATCTCAGCAGTATAAATTTGTAAAGAATAGGTAAAATTGAATCCCGGTGTAAAAGATTGCCAAACCAATGTTGGTGAAGGTGAAGTAATTTCATCGCCCGATGGGGATTGAAAGAGTATTTCCTCACGAATTACACGCTCGATTGTTCCTGTACCAATAAAAAATTTATTGGCAAATATGTCTTTAACCCTGATATTAAAATCATGTCCCACCAGTTCTTCTACATTACCAATTTCTAAATCATAAATGGAAAAAATTTGTTTATACCATTTATCATTGACATCATATTTTAGAGTTTCAATAAAAGATAACTTATCAATAACTACCTGAACGGAATCAATATCATTATCGCTGTCTGAAATTTTTGCTTGTACCACAACTTGTTCTGTCTGTAGAGAAGGATAACGATTCAGGATGATACTATAGACTTGAAAGCTGTCTAAATACGGTATGGCATTGAGAAAATGTTCGGTCTTAATCTTCGTAGTGTTTCCCCACTCGATATAGAGAGAATCCGTTAAAAAATCTTCTTTACCGACCTGTAACCAACCGTTTTGTCCACTTAGCATTTCAATCTTAAAGTTTCCTGAGGCATTGGTCTTAGTTAGATTCATCAGATCTCTAAAAGAAACGATGACATCTTGTAACGGCTGGTTTGGTAGACTAACTGTTTTTACAATACCTTCAAGAACATAATAATTGTTTTCAGGATTTTGGGGATCTAAAGGATTATTGCGTGGTGCGTCACATGAATTACTTAAAAATAAAAAAATCAGTACCGAGTATAGCTTGATATTATTAATAATATTTATAGTTACGTGCATATCGCTAAGATTTTGAGAATAATTCTATATAACTTTAAGTGAAGGATTTAGCCAACTGTTGATTGCTTTGCGTAATGTATCGCGGGCAATTCCTGCACACTCGTATTTCTGCTCTGGAATGCTACCTAAATAAGTCAAGATATCATCCACTTCGAATTGTAAAGCCTGTTCCAGCGTTTTTCCTTTAATTAATTCTGTAATGGTCGAGGCACAGGCCTGCAGACCGGCGCAACCAATATATTCATACATGGCATTGCTAATGATGTTGTCATCTATCTTTAGGGAAAGTATCATAATATCACCACAACTACCTTGATGCTGCTCGGTAATTGAAGGATTTGGCATCTTACCCATATTCAGGTTTTTATCTAAGATAGAAAGGGCTTTATCCGAATAACCCATGGAAAGCATTAACTGATAACGTGATTGGTCCAATTTGTATGTCCTTATTAATTTTATTTAAATAACGCCTAAAATATATTAAGGGATTTCCACATTAGCAATTTTCTAAGAGGGCATATCTTGTAGGAAATATTATATGAAAATGTTTTAGAATAGAATGTTTCCTTCTATAACATAAAATAATTTCTGCTGAGAAAATATCAACTCCTTTGTGAGGCTAATCACTACTACTATCCTGGCTAGGATTTATAATTAACCGTATTGATTTTAAAAAATTATCTCCAAATTAATATTTGTTTATTCAAAATGAAAAATATATCAAGTGCAGTAAATCTCTGGTACATCTAATTTTTTAGTATACAAAAAAGAGGAGGTATGCATGTAAGCATTAAATAATATATCGGTAAAAAGATGTGCTCTTAGTAATGTAATAATTTAATCATTAATTTTTTCAGGAGGAATTCATTATGCAGCTCATTATCTATAACTGGTTAAGGTCATTCTTCAGGAAAGATGACGGACAGACATTATCTGAATATGCCCTTATTCTTGTTTTAGTGGCACTTGCTGTACTTCTCGTCTTATCTGCCCTTGGCATAACGATAAGAGATGTATTTCAAAATGTCATCAATGCTTTAACAGGTGCCGGTGGTGGTGGCGCGTAGTTTCAAGATTGTTTCATTAATATAGGTATTCGGTGAGGGCTGATAGAAAAATGAGGAAACGATGAACTTTTTCAATCTATTATACAATTTTTTTAAACGTTCAGAAGGTCAAACTTTAACGGAATATGCCATTCTTGGTTTATTAATTCTATTAGTTGTTATTGTGGTTTTGACGACTCTTGGTGATACTATATCAGCCCTCATTAATAATTTT
>JAEOTL010000317.1 GCA_016839845.1 Promethearchaeota archaeon | reverse complement strand
TATGGGTTTATGATCCAGAAGGGAAAAAATATTTAGATTGCTTATCAGCATATTCAAGTCAAAATGCAGGGCATTGTCATCCTGATATTGTGGCGACACTTAAAGAACAAGCAAGTATTGTAACATTAACATCTCGTGCTTTTCATAACGACTTGATGGGACCATTTTTAAAAATGCTAGCCGAGGTTGTAGGACCACACATCAATGATCCGAAAAAATCAGGAATAATGTCTCTTCCCATGAATACAGGAACAGAGGCGGTTTCTACAGGTTTAAAAGTAGCTAGAGCATGGGGATATATTAAGAAAAAGATACCTAAGAATGAAGCAAAAATTATAGTTTGTAGGGATAATTTTCATGGAAGAACTATTACAATTGTTGGATTTAGCTCTGATATTTCAGCAACTCGGTATTATGGTAATTTTGGACCTTATACTCCTGGATTTATCATTATTCCCTATGGGGATGCTGAAGAATTAGAAAATACAATATTAGAAATTGGTCCTGATAAAGTAGCTGCTTTTTTAGTTGAACCAGTACAAGGAGAAGCTGGTGTTAAAGTCCCTCCCGAAGGGTATCTAAAAAAAGTAAGAGAAATTTGTACAAAACATAATGTACTAATGGTCTTAGATGAAATTCAAACAGGATTTGGAAGAACTGGAGAATTTTTTGCTTGTGATCACGAAGATGTGAAACCAGATATGATGTTACTTGGTAAAGCTCTTGGTGGTGGAGTGTATCCAGTTTCTGCGTGTGTTAGTACTAAAGAAATCATTGGTCCAGATGTAATTACTCCAGGCACACATGGGAGTACATTTGGTGGAAATCCGCTAGCAGCTGCTATAGGAATGAAATCTATTGATATCCATTTACGAGAGAATCTTGCTGAACGATCTAAAGAAATGGGTGCTTATTTTCTGAAGAGATTAAAGGAAATTGCTGAGAAAAGAACTAAAATCCCAATTAAGGAAATTAGAGGAAAAGGTTTATTAATTGCTGTTGAATTTACAGAAGATGCTAGGCATATCGTAGAAGAACTAAAGGATAATGGGATTTTAGCAAAAGATACTCATTCTACAACTATTCGATTTGCACCTCCATTGGTAATTACAAGAGAAGAAATTGATTGGGCTATTGAAATTATTGACAAAGTGATTGTAAAACAATAGACTTACTTATCCAAAATTATTTGAGTCCCAGCTTTTCCTTCCAACGCTTCTTTTATTTTTTCAATAGAAGAAATTATTGCTTTTTCTCCTCCTGCTTCTATAAAGTTTATTACTGCTTGAATTTTAGGCCCCATACTTCCTGCAGGAAATTGTCCTTCTTCTAAATATTTCTTTGCTTCAGAAATAAAGAGTTTTTCTAAATCTTTTTGATCTGGGGTTCCATAATTAATCGATACTTTCTCAACATCAGTAGCTATAAGTAGAATTTCTGCTCCAATTTGTTCTGCTAATTTAGAGCTTGCTAGATCTTTATCTATAACTGCTTCTACTCCATATAGTTTTTTTTCTTCTTTTATAACGGGTATGCCTCCTCCGCCACAAGCTATTACAATCCAACTACCCATTTCCATTAACTTTTTTATTTCTCGCCATTGATAAATTTTTATTGGTTTGGGAGAAGGAACGACTTGACGCCAACCTTTAGCTGTTTTAACTTGGCCTATCTTGGTACGAACAGGATAAGCCGGACCAATAGGTTTGGTAGGATTTTTAAAGGCGGGATCGTTCGAATCAACTTTAACGTAAGTAAGAACTGTTAAGAATAGTTTTTCCTCATCCATCCCGATTTTCATCAGCTCTTCATCCAATGTACTTTCAATCATGAACCCAATTTGACCCTGAGTTTCTGCTACTAATATTTGTAGAGGTCTTTTTGAGACAAATTCAGTAGCTTCTTGTTGAAGTAAAAGATTTCCTACCTGTGGGCCATTACCGTGAGTTATAATAATGTTATAATCTCTCGTTAATTCAGCAATTTGACTAATTGGAATTTTTAAATTCTTAAATTGCTCTTCAGTTGTACCTTCTTCTCCAAACTTAATTAATGCATTCCCACCTAGTGCAATAATCAGAGTTTTCATACGATATTAGTCACACTTTCAATAGAAAAATAAATTTATTTTACTTATTATTTAAAATTTATCTCATAATCGTCCTACTTTAAGGATTCTGAAACACTATTTGAGAGAAACGTTTGAGTGAGTAGATCATCAAGAGGAGGAATATCACTTATTTGAACTTCTTGATTTCTCTGATAAAAATTTTGAAAAGTCTGCCAAATATCTTCATTCCTTTTCATTTCCTCTAGAAATGTTTGCATTTTATTTTGGGCTAAATATGATTGGCCTTTAAATAAATAAAAAACTAAGAAGGGAGAAACAGATTTCATTATGAGGGTATATTCACCAAATTTCGCTCGATCTAACCCCTCAGAGAGCATTTCATGACTAAAGGTATTAAAAGCAGTTAAAAAACCACTCCAAAGATGATCTTCAAAAGAAAAACCTTCTTCAAATGATTTAGAGAATACTGGTGTACCACCTTTAGAAGTTATTAAAATAATAACTGGATTTTCTTCTGACGCCTCCAATGATTCATCGACATGCTTATGGAGCATACTATCCATTTGATCTCCTAAACGTGTAATTTTAATTCGCTCAGCAATAGGTGCATTAGAATTTCGTAAATTTTCCCATGTTTGTAATTGTCTTAATAATTCATCATGTTCATTTGAAATTTCAATAGCCAATTGCTGCATACCATATTTATTTGCAAGTTGTTGAGCCTTGGTTAAGTATTTTCTTGCTTCTTTCACGTTAAGGGTTATTAGAGCGAGTTTTGCTTGTAATAAATAAGTTTGGCAAAGGATAAAATGTGAATGTGAATTCTTTGCTATTTCTAGAAGAGTATTAATTAAAGGATTAATGTCGTTAAGTACTCCCGAATCATTAGTGCTCTGTAGTTCAGCTAAATAGAGATCACATAGTTGAACTAAAATATCTATTTTAAAACCAAATGATTGTACCTTTTCTAAGAGCGTAATTAATAAATCTTCTGCTTTAGCTTTATCTCGTGTTCGGGGGCTTCGTTTGAGTATAAAAGCTTCAGAATAAATTACTATTGAGTCTATAAACCAATTTTTAAAACGTTCATTAATCAGTTTTAATTTGTCTAAATATTCATTTGCTAGAGATTCATTACCTTTATATACTGATAATTCGATGGCAATCGAAAGAGGATTGAGTAATCCATAGAATTCTCCAATATCTCTGTAAATTTTGATACTTTTTTTTATATATTTAAAAGCCTCATCGTATTTTCCTTTCTGTCCTAAATTATTGCCAATTGAAGAGTATGCACTTGCTCTTAACGATTGATTATTAATTTCTTCATATAATTTCAATGATTCTTGATAAAAGTAAAGAGAACGATCAATTTCTCCTTTATTAAAATGACTATTCCCTAGATGATTTAATAGGAATGCAATGCCATACTTTTGGTTAAGATTCTTCGCAATTCTTAAACCTTGTTCATAGTAACTTATGGCTTTATCTATTTCTCCTTTAGAACGAATATAAGTTAGTCCAATGCACATCATTGTCATAGCTTTTCCTATTCTAAGATCTATTTTATCCCATAATGATAAGCTATAATTCAATAATTCTAAACCCTTATCAGCATCCTTAAAGGATATTATGAATCCTTTAATTAAATTTAGATTCGCTTCAGTTTGAATATAATCTGCTGATGATTCTTTTGGAATTGTATTAAATATTTCTTCTGATTTTTTAATTAATTCACCAGATTTATCCATTAATCCTCGCCAATTATAAACAAGCGCTCTTAGGTTCAACGCATCAACAGTTATAAGATTCTTACCTAACTCTAAACTCTCATTGTATGCTTTTTCAGAGATCTTGATACATTCTTCATGTTTTCCTACGAACATTAATAATCTCCCTTGAATTAGTAAACTATAGACTCTATAATAAAGTGGAGTACTATTCTTCTCTTCTAACTCTTTGAGAATATTTATAGCTTCAGTGTAACTATTTTCATCTATAAGTTCCTCAGCAATTATCAATTCCTCTGGTTTTTCCTCTCCTACTATAGTTTGATCATTCATTTTCAATTTGCTAGAAATTTCTACCTTGTGAGTTCAGTATAATAGATAATATGCTCTAGTTCTATAAAAATCTGATAGAGTAAAAACTAAATTAGCATTTAAAAAAAAAAGAAATTAAAAATAGATTTAAAAACTAACATATCGGGATAGGGAGGAAACAACTTTTGATTCATTCCTAAGCTTGGCTTTTTCCAATTTTTTAGCGTTCATTTTTTTTACCTCTTGTTTGCTTTTTTAAGGTTTTTTAGTTAATTTTAATATAGAATTGGTTCGATATATAGTTTTTATTGTGAAACTTATTACGAAGTTCGAACTATATAAAAAGTTTAGGAATAAAAGGAATTCTACCAATACTCAATATTATTTAAAATTTCTCCCTTAGGAACAACATAATCGCTTTTTGGACGTGTAATCTATTTTCTGCTTGATCGAATACAACAGAATGTGGACCATCAATAACATCAGCAGTTTGTTCATACTCTCTCATAGCTGGTAAACAATTCATAAATATCACATCAGATTTTGCGGCTGCTAAAATAGAGGATGTAACTTGATAAGGCATAAAGGCTTTTTTCCGTTCTTCTTCTAGGTCTTGCGGTATACCATAACTCATCCAACTGTCAGTGTATATCACATCAGATCCTTCTGCAGCCTCGATAGCATCATGGACAACTCTTACATCAGCACCTGTATTTTTGGAGAGTTCTGATACTTCATTTAGAACTTCTTGTTCAGGTGAATATTCTGGAACATTTGGACAAGCAACATCCATTCTCCAGCCAAAAATTGCACACATCCTCATTAAATCATAGGTTACATTATTGTAGGCATCCCCATAGTAGGAGAATTTCATGTTCTCTAACTTTCCCTTTTTTTCTTTAATGGTCTGAAAATCTCCAAGGATTTGACACGGGTGACCAAAATCATCAAGCATATTAATAACTGGCACATCGGCATATTTAGCAAGATCCCAGATATCCTGGCGTTTAAAAACACGGGCAGCGATTACATTTACAAATCTTGAGGCTACTTTTGCGGTATCCGATATATTTTCCTTTTTACCTAAAGGTGAGTCTTTTATTGAATAAAAAATAGCATGTCCTCCTAATTGCTGCATTCCGGTTTCAAATGAAATTCGAGTTCTTAAGGATGGCTTCTCAAAAAGCATAAGTAAAGTTTCCCCTTCTAGGGTAGAACTATATTTTCGAGGATTTTTCTTAATTTCAATTGATTTATTAATAACCTTCTTGCATTCTTCCTTTGAAAAATCTGAGACTTTTAATAAATGTCGAACCATTTCAACTACTTTTGAATTTATGATTTTAATTAAATATTAAAAAGAAAGATTAGATATAAATTAGATAAGGTAATTTATCAAAAGGTATACATTGTAATTTCAAGTTTTAGTAAGAACGCCGTAATACTTTTCCGGGATATTTTTTCTTTTGTTTATAATCATCAACTACAATAACTCCGTTAACAATAACATAAGGAATACCTTCAGGAAATTGATGTGGATTCTCAAATGTAGCTTTATCTATTATGGTTTTTGGATTAAAGATAACAATATCAGCCCAAAAACTCTCTTTTATTAATCCACGATCGGTTAATCCTAATCTTAGTGCGGGAAAAGAAGTCATCCTACGAATAGCATCTTCTATCGTTAATATCTTCTCTTCTCTTACATATTTCCCTAAAATGCGTGGATATGTTCCATAAAATCGGGGGTGATATTTTCCAAGACTTGGTCTATTTGGAATTCCTAGGCCATCTGTTCCAACCATATGATATCGACCTGTCATAATTCTACGAATATCTTCTTCTCCCATTGTTTCAAGTGTTACACTGGAGCCTGCTTCGTCATCAATCAAAATTGAAAACAAAGTTTCCCAGTTATCTTTCATTCCTCTAATCTTTGTAATTTCAGGTATATTTTTGCCTTCAATATCTTTCCACTTTTCAGCTACAACAGACGAGATATAAATACTTTCAAATCCATTTCTTTTTATAAAGTTTTCCCAACCATCAATTTTTTTATCAGTATCTTCCTTTATTCTTTGTTGATTAACTATTTCTTTAATACGTTCAAGAAATTTATCAGGACCGCCTTCATGTACCCAAGGTGGAAGTATCGCACTAAGAGAGGTAAGTCCCCTATTGTATGGATACTGATCATAAGTAATGCTAATTCCACGATTATTTACATCCTCAATAAGTTTTAGAGTATCCTTACTTTTGCCCCATGAGACTTTTCCTGAGATTTTATGGTGAGCAATATGCCCTCCCCTACATCCCGATTTTTCTACAATTTCAATGACTTCTTTAATTGCTTTACTTACATTTTCTCCCTCATCACGAATGTGAGAAAAATAGAGGCCCCCATACTGAGCAAGTACTTTAGATACCTCTATAATTTCTTCTGTTTTTGCGTACACTTGAGGTGCATAAATAAGGCCAGTACTCATTCCAAACGCTCCAGCCTCCATTGCTTCTGTAACATATTCTTTCATCCTTTTAACCTCATCAATGGTCGGAGGACGATTTTCGTATCCGGATCCCCCTGCAATTCGAATATTTTCAAACCCTACGACAGGTACTATATTTATAGCACATTTATCTCTTTCTAATTTAGTTAAATAATCGGTGAAGGTATTCCAGGTAAATTGATAGTCTTCATAAAGAGGAATCATGCGAGCACAAAATTTTCTAAATTCATCCACATGATCAGGATGGATTGGAGCAAAACTATTTCCACACATCCCTATAACATTAGTAGTTATACCTTGACGTATAAATGACTCGGTTTTATTAAAAAGTGGTAATATAAAATCAGTGTGAGAATGCATATCAATGAAGCCTGGACATATAACCATCCCTGTTACATCAATCTCTCTATTAGCATTTTTATGTATTCTAGGTCTGATTTTTTCTATTTTTCCATCTTTTAAACCTATATCTCCATGATACCCAGGATTTCCTGTTCCATCAATTATGGTCCCATTTCTAATAATTATATCAAAACTCAAGATATCTATCCCTTTTAATTTTTTTTATTTCAATTCCTCTACTACACCAAAATCACGAGTATATAAAAGAGTTTCTAAGATCTCTTTATCCCTAGATGTTGTTTTTTTTATCAAAATACGACTGAGAAGTTCTCCTAATCCCGGTCCTAGCATAAATCCTTGACCACACATCCCGACTGCATTAATATATCCTTCAATTTCATTAATATTTCCTACGATTGGATTCCCATCAGGAGTCATTGGATATAAACCGCGCCAGGTTCGTCTTACTTTTATATTTTTTAAACGAGGTAGAAGTTGTATCATCCTCTTTGAAATTTGGGGTAAAAAGGAGCTTGTTTCCATACGATTAGTTCCCAAGATATTCGGATCAGGAGTTAGACAAAAAATTATTTTGCCTTCTTTATTCTGATAGAAATAGTAATTCTTAGAATCCCCAAATTTGAGATCAGAACATGGTCTAATATCCACTATCATTGGTGAAAAGAAGTTCTTTACAGGTTCTGTTATTCCCGCTTCATGTGATTCCGGTTCTACAGGAGTATCTACATCAACTAAATTTCCAATATCTTTAGCATGAGCTCCTGCCGCATTAATAATTGATTGAGTTTTATATTTACTTTTAGTAGTTTTAACACCAATAATTTTGTTGTTTTTTGTTATAATATCTATAACTTTTTCATTAAAGCGATATTTAGCACCTAAATCTTTTGACCTTCGAAAAAATGCATGTAATGACAATAGAGGAGAAGAATTTCCATCCTCAGGACTATAAGTTCCACCTAATAAGCCGTTGTTATTAATACCTGGTATTATCTCCCTAATTTTTTCTGCTTCAATATAATTAATATTTAAGCCATAGCTTTTTTGAAGTTTCACGGTATCCTTTAACAGATTTTCATGCTCTTTAGTAAATGCTAAGAAAGTGTAACCACCTTGAGACCACCAAATATCGTCTCCATATCGTTCTTCCCAAGTAGAAAAAATCTCTATTGATCTTTGACATAACCAAATTTTTCCCTTATGTGAATGTGTCGCTCTTATTCCGCCAATGGCATGTTTATTATCTGCTTGAGCCACTGAAGGTAGTGAGTCAATAACCAATGTTTTTAATCCATCATTTGCAGTCGCTAAAGCTG
>JAEOTL010000316.1 GCA_016839845.1 Promethearchaeota archaeon | reverse complement strand
TTACCAAAAGTATTACTTGAATCTTATGAGATTTTCAATCATATTACAGCGCTTCAGCATTTAACATATTTTAAGAAATTAAGAATCGCTGTAGAGATTTTCTCAAAATATCTGGAATCTTCAAAGGAAGCCCCATTTTTTCCTCAAGTTAAAACTATATTGAAGAAGTTAAGTAAGAAGTTCGATCTATTTATTGTTTCCCATAATAAAACTGAAACTATTAATGAACACCTAACAAAGAATGGGCTGGATTCATTTTTTAAAGGAGTATTTGGGAGTGACAAGATTCCTGTTCAAAAACCTGATCCTTTAGCACTTCAACCACCACTAGAAGCTTATGATCATAAACGAAAAAGAGATGAATTTGTTATGATAGGTGATATGCCATCCGACATTATTGCTGGTCAAGAAGCGGGATTTTGGACTATTGGCGTGGCAAGTGGAGTAAGTAAAAAAGAAGTTTTATCTGAATTCATCCCTAGTCTACTCCTAGAGTCTTTAGAAGACTTCTTAAAGATAATTGACAAATAAATCCCAATATATTAACTTTAATCTTATCCGAAATTCATTATTTTCATCCTTTTATCTCAATAAATATAAAAACGGATACACTATTCTTTGTTTAATCTATTTTATAGATCTTTAAGAATATAATTTAACATATATAAAAAAAAAGATAGATAATTATGCAAATGGTAAAACGAAACAAGCTGGTACTTTTGAGTTTGTTAATTATGCTTCCAACGCTAACGGTATTGAGTTCATTAATTACAAATGTTCAAGGAGGACCCTACGTGCCAGAACAACATCCAGATAATGGTTGGCACTGGGAAGTTGATGTAGGAGATCATATGTATTTTGAAGGAGAATTTATATTATCTAATGCCTCAACCGGTGAAATCTTTATGATGTGGAAAGATCTTTGGATTTACAATATTACTTCCATTGAAAATGTTACTCTTAATTGGTTAGGAGTACATGAGTTTTCTCAGGTTAACGCAAGTCAATGCTACTATAATGTGTCTGATGATGAATTCGAATCTTATGGTTATGAATCAGAAATTGCTCTTTTTGGTTATAATAGTTCCGATGCAATTACTCATAGAATTAGAGCCGGACAGAATGGGATGCCCTTTTTATTGCCGATCAACGGTTCAAACGGTTTAGAAGCTGATGTAATGGATGATATCATTAATCAAACGTTTTATTATCCAATGGGTCAAGGTGGATTTAATAAATTTGATTATTATGAGTCAACTCCCATTTCAAATAGAATCTACTTTCATAATTCTACACATGACTTTTTCTCTGAAGGATTCTATTATGATAACGGCACATTAAATATTGGGACTGCTTATTTGATGGTCGAAATGGGTGATGGACCTGTTTTGATTAACGCCACAATGACCCAAGTTTTTGACCATGACATGACCAATGAGGTAACATGGGGTGTCAATACCGGAGATTTACTTTATTATGATGGAGTTAAGGATGAATTATTTGTCGATGATGCAATGGAATATCAGATAAATATTACTGGTTTTACAAATGTACTTCTAAATAAGACAAAAAACAGTTTTAACACAGAATACCCAATCCAAATGGCATATGAAGCTGTTATTGCAGACATATCTGAGTGGAACGGAACTGAATACATTATTACCAATGCAAGTGTTCCAATTGGTTTAGCAAATAATTTCTATGCTTCATATTTCGATGAGTATGGTCCAATGCCATTTAATTTTGTATACCCTACTAGCGCCGGAATAGATGACTATAAATTCATGTGGAACAATGATAGTCTGCGAATTTGGAATATACCTTTCGATGAAGTAATCTATACTGAAAACGGATTTATTGAAACCCTTGTAAGAAATTCTACGGGATTCGGGTACGTGGAAACAATTGTGGAGAAATCTACGGGTATTGTACATTCTATGTTCATGTTAGATTCCCATGGGATGAATTACTTTCAATTAAAATCTCAGACTTTAGTTGATTGGTCTGTAAATATTGGTGATTCAATTTACGTAAAGGATAATGGAGAAGAAGCTAAAGATATGAAGATTACGATAGAAGAAACTCATACTGTATATGTGAATATGACTGCACTTTTGGCGGATTATAGTTCTATGGGAATTCCTATAACCTTACCTGTCGGTCAACCAGAATTTCAATTTTTCTCATATATAGAAGCTCTTTATGAAATCTGGGATCCTTCTACTGAATCGTGGATATTTGATGATTATAATATTCTCGCAATCGCTAATATCTATTGGCCAATTTCTCCTCTCTCATTCCAATTTGGACCACCTATCATAATGCCTGAAGGAACAACTAGCTCTGAACTTAGCGCTATATTTGATTTCTTTGGCCCGGTTTATGATGTTATAACTTATAATCCAGATCATGTAGTCCTTAGAAATACGACGTTAAGCAGAGAGTTGAATTTCTATTTTGATTCGATCTCAGGAAGAGTAACAATGATGTCTGGATGGGTGAACACGCCAGGTCCTGGCTCTGAGTGGTCCTACATGTCATTATATCCTAAATTTTACAGATCACTGGCCCCCGGGACTCACTCCTTTACGGTCACGAATGATTTTCCAACAGGTATTACTGTGCAAGTTGACCTTGAAGTAGGTCCCGTAGGTGCTGGAGTTGAATATCTCTATAATTTCTTTCCTGCTAATTTGAATCCTGTTAATATATCCCTACCTAACGGTACTATTATAGCCTATTTTGATCAACTATTCACTCATTTCGGTACGATTGCTGGAAATATAACGATGACTTTAACACTACCATCATCAATTAATGTTACTAATATTATCCCATTATTCTATGCTTATAACATGAGTGGGTCGCTTGATTGGAGTGGAGCACCCTCAAGCTTTTATGATGAATCGGTGATACTTGATGCTGCAACGAATTCCATCATACTTCATATGAATAAAACTATGTTCTCGAAGGGGATTATATCCGGACTGTCCTATGTTCTTATTGAGGAGGTTTTACAAGAGATCCCTGGCTATGATATCTTCTTGATGTCCTTTTTAGTTATAATCGTATCAGCTCTAATCATAAGAAAAAGACGCAAGAAATTTTAAAAATCAAAATTAACTACATTTTTTTAATTTTATTTCTTTTTTATTTTCGTCTGAGAATGAATATTCCTAAAAATGATTTAAAGGTTAGATTATTAAAGGAATTTGATATAACCAGAGTTAAAGTTAGATTCAATGATACCGATTCAATGGGAGTTGTTCATTTTAAGAACTACCTCGTATATTTTGATGATGGGTTCGTTAGTTTCATGAATTCTATTAAAAATAGAAAAAGTATCGAAGAAATGATCCATGAAGGAATTGCTTGCGGTGTAAAGCATGTCGATATAGCCTATGAAGGGTCAGCTAAATTCGGAGATTACATCATTGTGAACACTAAAATAATAGATATTGGGAATACCTCAATCACATTTCACCATGAGCTGCTTAAAGAGAATGACAATAGTCTGTTAGCTAAGGTCGAAGCCGTAAGGTTTGCGTTGAATTTACATACAAATAAATTGATGAATATGCTGGATTTCTTGGAATATTTCTTAGAATAATTTTTGGATATTTGTCGAGATTCGTGAGTTCCAATTATTTCTCGTAGAAAATGGGAATCTGCGTATCATACTTAATTGAGTATTATATTGATCATTATATTTTTATATAAAAGGGTATTTTATGAAAGTAATTCAGCTGAAAAATTGAATTTATTAAATTTTAGTACTATTTTTAATAATTCTTAGGTGAGGATTA
>JAEOTL010000315.1 GCA_016839845.1 Promethearchaeota archaeon | reverse complement strand
GGTACTTATGGAATTAAAAACACTATTCAGCCCGCAAAAAATTGGAAATGTAAAAATAAATAACAGAATTGTTAGATCTGCTACTTTTGAGCATAGAGCAGAAAAATATGGATATGTGGGTCAAAATATTCTTGATTTTTATGATGAATTGGCTCGTGGTGGAACAGGCTTAATTATCACTGGATTTACTGGTATAGATCCGAGTGCTACAGGAAGCCCATATCAACTCCGATTAGATAATGATACTTATATCCCACGTCAAAGGAAATTAGTTGATTTAGTTCACGATCAACACGATGTAAAGTTGGCTATACAGATTGTTCATTTAGGACGGCAATGTGAACATCCAAAATATACTCCAATCGCACCCTCTCCGATTCCAGAAAAAACCACAGGGTTAACCCCAAGGGAATTAAGTACTGAAGAAATTTATGATTTAATTAAAAAATTTAAAGACACTGCAGTTCGGGCTTACGATTGCGGGTATGATTTAGTCCAACTCCATGCTTCCCATGGCTATCTTCTAAGTAATTTCGTGTCACCATATACAAATAGA
Source organism: Promethearchaeota archaeon (assembly GCA_016839845.1). The sequence continues at coordinate 16,298 of JAEOTL010000315.1, read as the reverse complement.
CGTAACGATGAATTTGGAGGTTCTATAGAAAATATGGCTAGAATCCTAATAGAAATCTTTCATGAAATTAGAGACGAACTTGGTACAAAATTCCCTATTACAATAAAACTCCAAACCGATGATTTAGTAGAGGGGGGGCTTACGTTAGATATTAGTTCAAAAATAGCACAAATTCTTGTCGAAACTGGTTATGACGCGATTGAACCAAGTGGTGGCATCTACGAGAGTCAGTTGACCCATAAAAATCCATACCCTTGTAAAATGATTAGAACACCTGAAGATGAAAACTACTTTTTACCTACAGCTAAACTACTCAAACCACTCATGAAGAACTCAAAATTAATTCTGGTAGGGGGTATCAAAAATCCATTCTCAGCAGAAAAAATTCTGGATGATAAGCACGCAGACTTTATCTCATTGTGCCGTCCATTGATTTATGAACCGGATTTACCTAATCGCTGGAAGAGTGGTGATCTGTCACCAGCTAAATGCACAAGTTGTAATTCTTGCCTAGCGAATATGAGAGTAGGTCCAGTGTATTGTGCTACCAAAAAAAATCGGGAAAAAAGCAAGAAATAAGGACTTAATAAACTCTAAAATGAAGGACCTATTTTTTCCATGAAGGTTTCCTTTTCATCTTTAAAACCACTAATAACAAAAACGAATTGTGTACAACCTACGTCAATATATTCCTGCAATACTTTTATACAGTTGTTATAGGTGCATACAATACCCCTATCTTGTCCATAACGTCCAATCTTTTTACTTAATTGGTTTTTATCTTTCCCAATTATAAACGGACCACTCCAGGAGAGTTGTATATCATTTGTTTTTCTTCCGAGATTATCGCAGTGTTCATGTAGGATCTTCACCTTTCTTCTATATTCTCCTATGGAAGCCCCCCATCGATCCCAGATATCTCCAATTTCGGCAGCGATCTTTAGCGTATGCTTCTCTCCACCTCCTCCGATCATGATGGGGGGATGTGGCTTTTGTACGGGCTTTGGATTGCAGATTGCTCCTTTTGCTTCATAGAAATCCCCAGAGAAACTCGTTCTTTCTTCAGTCCAGAGCTTCTTTATTAGCGTTATTCCCTCCCTTAATTTCTTTACACGGGTAACAGCATCGCCGAATGGAAATCCATAAGCTCTGTATTCTTCCTCCTTCCACCCAGCACCATAGCCAAATATTAATCTTCCATTGGAGATAACATCTAGGGTGGATGCAATTTTAGCTGTGAGTGTAGGATTCCTAAAAGAATTACAGCCTACCAATGGTCCGAGCTTGATGGTTTTAGTTTCTACGGCTAATGCAGAAAGCAGTGTCCACGCTTCGAACACGCTCCCAGCTTCATTAATTCCCCACATAAAGTGATCCATAGCCCAAACAGAATCGTAACCCAAACTTTCACATTCCTGAGCGATTTTTTTAATTTCATTATAATCGGTTCTATAGAGCATATCTGGGGAGGCATTTATAGTAATTCCAAATTTTATTCTACTCATATTAAACCATCTTTAAACGATTAATATAACTTATATCATTAATACTACAAAACATTCATAAGTTTAAAAATCCTTTAATTAGATGATTTCAATGGAATGGTATTTCACATTAATTATCGTTTTAGGATTCCTTATTATAGGGATTGTAATTATATATTGGTGGTTTAAAACAAATTTCACCGTTTCACCGACGGGCACTATTTCAGATAATATTGTAAGCATAAAAAATCGAATTGTAAATGTTTATATTTATACCAAAGGTGCTGATAGAATAGTGATAGATGCAGGGAGTTCTGTTAAAGGGCTGCAAAAAGAATTTTTAAAAGTGAACATTAACCCAGAAGAAATTACAGATGTTTTTATCACACATACTGACCCAGATCATATCGGTGGTCTTTCAATCTTTAAGGATGCGAAAACTTATTTTGGGAAAGATTCAAAATTAAAAATTCCAGATAAATTCAACCTGTTGGGAGATAACGACATAATTATGGTGGGATCAATAAATATACAAGCTATTAGCACCCCAGGGCATAGACGCGGGCATACTTCCTATCTAATAGACGATGAATACCTTTTCAGTGGTGACTTGCTTAGATTGAAAGCGGGTGTGGTTAAACCCTTTCTAAAATTTATTAGTGCAGATTTTGAACAATTACTTGAATCATTAAAAAAAGTAGCGAAGTTAAAAAATGTAAAGATGCTCCTGACAGCCCATTCAGGAAATACTACTGAAGTTGACAAAGCATTTGAAAAAATAATGACCTGAAATAGAAAAAATATATTTAAAAATAAAGGAATTCTATTTTTTCTTTGATTTTAAATTAAAATATGCATTTTCTAGCACACCAAGATATTCTAGTAATTCCCTATTCGATTTAGATTTTTGCTCATAAGCAACCTTAATAACATTTAATAGATATTTAGGGAATATTATATCAACACAGAAATCGGAAATAAGTGCATAATACTCGTTCTCATTGTCATCTTTATATACCTTAATCATTTGAGCATCATATAATTTTTTAAGGACAGAATAGATATCATCAACTCCTTTCTTTTTTAGTTTTTCAAGAAGACTCCTAGTACCAATTGCAGTTCTTAATAAACGGAGTGTTTCATAAACTTGTGGATCGATTAAAATATTTATGATGTTTAGGTTATCCTCTTCAGAAGGATAATATTTTTCGAAATATTCTCGAACTTCAGTTTGATACGTCTTTGTAAATTGTAGTGGTAAGCCACGATTCATTGGATTTTCTAATATGTCAATTGGAGGTATTCGAAGCATAAAGATATCTTTAACAAGAAGTATTAATTCAGATGGCGCTCCTTTGACTGAAATTAGTTTTACAAAATCGTGTTTAACAAATTCAGTTAAGGTAGCTTCCATGTCAAAGAAATCTTCTGTATATTTTTCCTTAAGCCACACCGCCAATTCAGATTTTGAAATTGCACCATTTTCTCCTAAAATATTAAAGATCATTCTTCTAAGGTCGTCTAAATAATAAAATGCAAGGTATTGCTCGTCATTAAGGTTGGGATAAACAGATAGGCGTTGGAAAAGTGAGGGAATCAGTTCTAAATAGGCATCATCCTCAACATTCTGTAGAATAATTTGAGCCGTATTAGTTATTGCTCCTTCATATGCATCAGGATCATCATCTAAATTTAAAAGTAAAATAATATAGTACCCTGATTCTGGTCCTGTATAATAAGATAAAATATTCATAGTACCGACTGTTAATGTTATTACTCCTATATCTCCGGTATACTCATGAGTACTATATAATTGCATCAATGTTTTATCAGAAATACTAACATCTTCAGGATATCTTACTAAAAGCTCTGTTCCTATTCTTTCATCCCATTTCATCAATAGGAATCCCATTGGTTTAATATCATCAGCTCTTTCAGTTCTAGAGAATTTTTTTATAATTTTAGGTAATTTTCTGCTCTTTTCAATTTCAAGACCCAATATATCTCCTAATGAAAGTCCCAGTTTACCCCATTTATCTCTTACTAGCTCTCCAATAAAAACCTCTTTTGATCGGTATAGAAGGGTCTCTGATATCAAATTACCTCCTTTAATTGCTTTTTGCATCCCTCTCGCTTTTTTGACGAATGTTGGAATAGTTGCATATTTATAAACTCTATAAGCAACAATTCCACCAACAGAAACAAGAATAGACAATAGGATTAATAAAAAGTAAAATGTTGGTACACCAGGGAAGATTTCTTCCATCTCAACAACAATAGTTATGCTGAATTCTACAGAGATATAATCTTCTTTAGTAATATTGATTATCCCCACAAGAGTTTCTGAAGTAAAGAATGCATTTACATTACCGGTGAGAAGATTATAACTGTATGTCCCATTTTCAAGTTCTCCAAATTCATAAATAGTACCCCCTATTGTCAAAGAAACAGTTGCATTTATTAATGGGGTACTTCCCTTGGTGGGATCCGTTAATTGAATCTCAATAGAGACTACATTACCTTGAACGACACTTATTTGATTACTTTCAAAGTTTTCACTTAAAGAATAATCCATTTCTCTTTTAACAATTGATAAGAGAATCATTACATTCTTATAATCAAAATTATCCTTATCCAATGTTACAATTAGTAAGTAGTCTCCTACTGTTCTCATTTCTGAATCAAAATCTAGGATATATAAATCATCCACAGTAGCAAATAATTCACCCTGGCCTTGTTCAACTACACTCCCGTTGCTTGCATACTTTTCCCAAACATAAGATCGAGTTTGTAAATCAGTAATTTTAGTACCTGTAAATGCGTCAGAATATGAAAATGTAAAATTAACAGCATCGTTCACATAAATTTCTTCTATACTTCTATAGAATTCTGAATCTCCATTAATTAATGTTAAGCGATTTATTACGTTTAATTCCAAATCTTTTATTATAGAAATGTAATAATCTTTGGAGACTGTGAATCTTATAGTATATTCATCAGCATCTATTAAGGAAGTGTTTATAGTTTGAAGATAATACCCTAATTCTGGATGGTATTGAACTTCTCCAGCCACATCAGGTCTTTCTCTTATTTCAAAGGAGATCATCCCTGTAGTCTCATAATTTACAACTCTTAAGTAACTTATCGTGAAAGAAAGTGTAAAATTGACAGGTATAGTTGTATCAATGAGAGCTGTATGGATAATATCCTTACTAAAACCATTTAATAAAAATATTCCCTCACCTCGAGGAGTATCAGAAATACTGTATGTTTGCCCTCCAATAGTAATATTCATAGCTAATTCTGATGGTAGGAAATACTTAGTACCATTAAATATGTCTTTAATCCATAATGTAGCTTCCTCATCGATCAAATATTTTTCGACAACACGAACCTGGAAGGATCCCCCATTAATAATATTCATGTCCCGTATTGACATATTGTATGTTTCTAAATATTGATTCCTGTAAAATCCTTGAATATATTCAACTGAAATATCAGCATCAAAAACAATATTCATTCCATCTTCAATTGTGAATAAAAATTGATTATTTGCAGGATAAATTATTCGACCGTCTATTGACAATATTCCATTTCCATCAATATCTCCAGAATCTAAGGAATATGTAAAACCCTCATTAGTAGTGATATTTAGATTTGTTAGCGTGGAGAGGTCTACTTTAGTCCAATTAGATGTATAATAGCAATTGTAGATATCAAAAGTTATGCGTTCAATTGCCCATCCTTCGTTTGCAGTTAAAATAGCAACTGTATCTGTAACATTGAATTTTGAGAACTGAACCCTAGTTTTATCTCTTATAAAGTATGCTTCATAAATTATATCTACATCCCCTATAAAAGTACCCTCTATTAAGAAATTAAAGGTATTATCACCCATTATACTCCCGTTATTTAAAATAACTTCTAGATTGCTCCAACTTCCATTCGTATCCCATTCTCCGGAGTAATAATACTCACTATTACCAGAATTAAAAATATGTTTAGCACCATAATCGTCAGTGATATTTAAACAAATATCCCCTTCAGGAACACCAAAAGTTATGTTATATATGTTAAAAACGACTCGAGATAAATTCCAATCATTTTCAATATCTGGAATTGAAAAACTTAAGCTATGATCTAAACTTTGAAAAATATCATCTTCTATGGTAAACCTTTCAGTTATTTCACCATAAGGCTTTACTGACATATTTACACTCTCTGACCAATGTATGTTTTGAATAGAATCATCATTTTGAGATTGATTTAATATCAAATCGTTTGGTAAAATATATAATGTAAGAGGTAGATCTAATGGTACAGTAAATCCTGATTTATAAGCAGAAATTGTAATTAAATAATTCATTTCACACTCTAATTCATTTGTATTAAAAATGATGTAATTCATTCCTTTGCAGTCTATTTCTTCTAACATTATTCCTGATTGAACAAGTTCTTCTCCTTCTGATATTTCAAAAGACATTTCATCAGCGTAAGTGGGACCAGTAATTGGTAAACCTCCTGCTTTAGTTATATTAAACAAACATCTCAATTTTAATTCAGAACCCCATTTTAATACAATGTTATTTGTAGGATTATAGGATATAATCTGAGTTTGAAAATTTTCTAATGAAATCTGAAGCCATATATCCCAACTAGCCTTAGCTTTCACACTAAAATCGACTTCAGTCACCATTTCCGTTGTCATACCTGTTATATTAAATGATTTGATTTGACTAAAAAACACTGCCTGTAAAGAATAATTCCCATTTATCCCAGATGAGTTTAACCACCTTAAAGTCGTTTTTCCATCGATATTTGTAGTTAGATTTACAATATTTTCTCCTGATGTATTATTTATTCTTAAAATTAATTTTACCCCACTAATAGGTTCCAAAGAATCAAGTGTCCAAACGGTAAAATTAACAGTTGTTAGATTCACAGATAAAGAAACTAATGAATTTGCTGTAGTTATATCCCCCGATGTTAATTCTAATGTGTTTTGGTAATAGTTAGTGTCTTGATAGTATACTGAATAATTGTATTGATAAGGCGTAGTTTTTAACCACCAAAACCTAGCATGCCCTGTAGCATCAATTGAACAATTCTGAATATTGTGAGTAGTATTTCCTACAATAATCCACCCAGAATCGAGAGGATCCCCGTCTATATCCTTAATTTCAAAGAAATTAGTGCTAACATTACAAGTTAAATTAACAAAATTAATAGCTTCCTCTAATAGAATAGATTGTGAGGTTTTATTTATAATTTCAAAATGATTCCCAATATTTGATGTCATAGATACTGTAAAATTATATCTTTGTTCGGATAAACTAGTAAACAATACGCTACCATTACTACTTGCGATATCACTCCTTATTAATTGGCCTTCTCTATAAGCAGAAATGTTTACATAAGGTATAAAATTACCATATAAATCAATAGCATTAATTTGTACATTGTATCCTGAGAATTCCATCCCAATAGTGTAAAATAAGTCAGGATCGTATTGGTTAGAATACTCTGTGGCTATCCAATCACTAGAGAGAGCATGTTTAATAATTCTCACCTCATCCAACATGCCATCAATTGCATACCAATTCCAAGAAAATTTTAAGTCGTAACCATTAACCAAACTCCCTAAAGCGCTGATATCTGTACCAGATCCTACTTCCATTCCATCTTTGTAGATCCTTAGTCTATTTTGGGATCTATCGACAACTCCAGTAATGTATAGCCAGTTATCATAGATTATGGCTATCTGCGAAGATTTTAAGTGGATAGTTCCATCAGAAACTTGCATATCTAAATTAGTACCTGCTTGAGTAGTTTCAAATTCATATCCCGGTTTTGAAATCATATTTCCTCCTTTATATAGAGGAAGTTGATAATCTCCAGTACTTTGGTTAAAATTAATCCAGTAGCTAATTGTGAAACTCTCTGTACCAAAATCCAAATGATCATCCGAAGGATTTCCAATAAGAACTTGATCATTAACGCCATCAAATTCATATGATCCATCTATTTGACCAGAAATTCCTTGATTAACTCCTCCTGAAAGGGTTCCATGAGTTTCATAAGATGTTGAATCGAGAGCGTTATCACTAGATTCTGAAAGATGCCACAGCCCCATATATTTAGAATCCCATACAGCAGTTCGATTTTCTAGTGAACCTAAAGTAGAATTTCCATAATACATATATAAAATTGTATCAGAAGAAGTGGATAAATATGGAATTCGAACCCATGCTACTAGTTGAGCATGGGTGAAATTATAATTTTGATTAAATAATTCTATTTCATAATCTAACCAATCAGTTTCATTTGCAAAAGCAAGATCTTCACCAGTTGATAAAATATCATCATGTAAATCTGAATCAAAGGTAGAAATTAACACTGGAAAGTTATTATGAATACCTGTTCCAAAAACTTTTGTATGATCTATAGTTATGATTTTGAAATATTTATAATCTTTAAATGTGGGAACATAGACCAGTTTAGCACTACTTAAAGAGTAAAAGTTATTAGGATCAATTTGATTGTTGTATTCAGTTGTGATCCAATCTGTTGAACGCTGAACATTGAGAACGCGAACTTCATCTATAGTCCCGTTAATGAAGTCAGAAAGTAAATCATTTTCATGAGATATTGCCCCAATAGCATACCCCGCAGTATTTGGGTCAATTGTATAAGAAAATGATGGTCCCTCTAATTGACCATTTAAATATCCTTGAGCAGTAATACCATTAGAAGACATAACCATATAATACCAAACATCTGTGTCAAGGTATTCAAATGTTTCAGAAACTCCATCACCAATTCCAAAGAGAAGGTATCCATTTTTTGTACCCATATATAATCTAGCCTCCTTTTTGTAAGAACCTGATAAAGCAAATAGATTTCCTGGACCACTTGGTATAGGAATTGAATCATATTTAATCCAAAAAGACATTCCTCTACAATCCGGGGAAGGGTTATAATTTATTTTTATATAATCTCCAATCCCGTTGAATCTATATGCACCATTTATTATACCAGAATTTATTGAAGTAGAACCAATAGCAGTTCCATCATAATTAGCAGTTGTAGAATCCTCTAGGTTTGGTAGATGATGCACAAATTCATATTCTGTGGTATTCCAAACACCTGCTGGATTCTCCTGTGGCCCTATGATGGAATTCCCATAATACATGCGAATAATTGTATCTGTAGAAGTGGATAAAGACGGTATTCGAACCCAAGCAACAAGATGAGCATGTGTAGAACTATAAGACTGATTAAATACTTCTATTTCATGATCCAACCAACTAGTTCCATTAGAAAAAGCGATATCGTCTCCATCTGGTTGGGCATATTCATGTAATTCTGTATCATAAATGGAAATTAAGACAGGAAAATTACTATGACTACCTGATCCAGCAATCTTAGTATGATCAATAGTAATCTCTTTATAATATTTAAAATCAGTGAAAGAAGGAATTTTGACTCGGTTTGAGCTTTCAATAGAATAGAAAGAATTAGGATCATATTGGTTGCTAAATTCTGTTTTGATCCAATCTGCGGACACATTAGTATTATAAACCCGAACTTCATCGATGATACCATCAAAGTCGTAGTTGTCTCCAATTCCTTCAAGACCAAGGCAGAAATCATAAAAATCATGACCAGTATTAGCAATTTGATTAGTACCCGATGAATTATAAGCATGCTCTATGCTGTTAATATATATATGTTGATTTATATTATCAGCAGTTCCGTCAAAACTACAAACTAAATGATACCATTCATCGAAATTCCAAGTGAAATTATTGATTCTCGCTACATCCCTATCTGTTGCGTTATAGACTTCAAAAATAAAAGAATTATCATTTGCAATATTGATTGAAGGCCCAGAAAAGACATATTCCCCACTACTTGAAAGACAATGTCCTTGAGAGAAAAGGGTATGCCATGTATCAGGAAAACTGTTGATTTTTACCCACATTTCAATAGTAAAAGAACCTTTAAGGATAAGAGTAGTAGATTGTGGAATTACAACTTTATCATCAGTTCCACTAAATCCATCAGCACCATCAATCTTACCAGTAGCTAATTGATCTACTGGACCACTTATGCTACCATCATTATTATTACTTGTTGAATCATAATGAACCCCGGTACTCTCTTCTAAATGCTGAACCATTATATAATTATTATTCCAGGCACCTCCGGGATTCTCCTGGGCTTCCATAGTAGAATTACTAAAATACATAAAAATATTCGTATCAGTAGAAGTGGATAAAGATGGGATTCGGACCCATGCTATTAATTGAGCATGAGTAGCATTATAAATTTGATTAAACACTTCTATTTCATGATCCAACCAGTCAGTTCCATTAAAAAAAGCGATATCATCCCCATCTGGTTGAACATAATTACGTAAGTCCGAATCAAAAATGGAAATTAATACAGGAAAATTAATTAAATCACTTGACCCAAAAACTTTTGTATGGTCAATTGTAATGCTCTTATAATATTTAAAATAGTCAGTCTTCAAATGATTATTATTCGAAATATGCGGATTTTCCTTTAAATCTTCTTTAATACTATCTTTAGCGTTTATATTTCCATTAAGATTAAAATGTAAAGTAGTGTTAATAATTGTTGGAAGAATTAGTAGAAAAAATAAAATTCCTAAGAGTTTTATATTATTTTTTGATTTTCTTTTACGATTTATGTTGGATATCATTTTAAAGTCACATAACTCCTGTTAATAGATAAAGATGAAAACATATAAAATGAGTAGCCTTATATCAACTTTATATACCAATTGTAAGGCTAGTGTACATCCGTGTATAAAAATTTATTCTTAAAGCTTTTCCGATTTATAACAAAATTCCCCAAATTTTGATGAAAACTTTATTAAAAACTATTCAAAAGAAAAAGACGTGAATTAATAAAAAAAATAGCAAATATAAAAAATATAAAGATGCTCCTGACAGCCCATTCAGGATATACTACTGAATTTGACAAAGCATTTGAAAAAATAGTGACATGAAATGGCTAATTGTATCAATTACACGAGCAACCCGTAGTCAGACCAATAAAAATCTAAGAATGCAGGCCTTTTTTGTTCCTGTTTTAACCATTTCTGAATCCGATTCTCGTTTTTCTCTCTTCTTTTTCTCATAATAATATACTCACACTTTTTTTTTGTTTTTTTATTAATTTTAATAAGTATTGGAGCTCTAATAAGAGATTGTTCACAAGGCGGGAAAAAAAAAGGCATCAATTATTACGTCATTAAATAGGAGGACCGTTAATTCTCCGATATTGAAAAACATAAACGAAACTAAAACATCGTCAGATTCCAAATTTTTTAATTGAGATTGATATGGAATCATACTAAAAATTCCACTTTATTTGCTTTATAGTTGAATTTTGGGAATATATTTTTCTAATGCAATTTAAAAGAAGCTCTAAAAATGTTCAGTTATTATTAGTGTCTAAAGATTTTTTTGTTATTTCTCAGTAGTTTAAGTTACCATTTTGATAAACAAGTTAATAACTGTAATTTAATTATCATCTTGTATGGAAGTAATCGCAATGGGAGAACTACGGGAGTATTTTAAAATAAATCTACCTAAATTCGAAGACCCCGTTGTTTTTATCAGTTCAGAATTTATCCCAGGATGCCCTAAGTGCAATAGTAGTACCAGTGTGTATTATATCACACTTACTGAAAGAAATTTGATCCCACAAGCAGAAAATCTGATTAAAGCTGACAGACACAAGTTTCCTATTGATATTTATGTCCAGTATCCTTTTCAAAAAGGAAAACCTAAGAAATTTGTCATTGGTACTAAGATATCTAAGGGTATGCTTAAGATGGTTCTGAATCGCATTATTGACTAATAAAAGCTTTGGGAAGAGGATACTGGAAAAATGAAAACTGGTCTATAAAAATTTAATAAACAATTTTTCACTTTTGAGAAATATGAAAGTACAGATAATGACGGATACTAAGTTTGGAAATGGTAAACTGTTAGCAGAAGCTCTTAAAAAAGAGTTTTCCAATGAGAGTAATGTAAAAATTGCTGATGTGAAGGAGGTATCCCCTAAAAAAATTGCGGAGGATGCTCCCGATGTGATTATTTTAGGAGGAGCAGTACGAATGTTCAGAGGAGACCCTAAATCTAAGAAATGGTTAGCTGAACTAAACAAACTGCTTGAAAAATCGGGAACAAAAATTCCATATGGGACTGGATTTTTAACCCATGCATTACCAACAGATAAAGTTCAAGGATTTGCGAGAAAATATCTAACCAAGATAGATAAAGCATCTATGGTTGAGAAAATCTATCCCGAACTGTTAACTGCTCGGGTTAAAGATCAAAAGGGACCGATATTTCCAGAAGAGATGGAAAAAGCTAAAGTTTACATTAAAGAATTCATCGAATGGATGAAATAACGGTAAAAATTTTTAATACAGAGTAAAACTTAAACTAATTCACTCATATTTTTGTTTGGAATTCTTATAACGATATAAATTAGAAAAGGCTTTTGCTGCATTAGCAAAACCGAAAAACGCGGGAATTTCCATTTCAATCAATCTTTTAAAGAATTCTTCATCGTTTGAGGGTCCAGTATTTACCATAAAGGGCTTCCCCAAACTGTCACAAAATTCTTTATATCTCTTTAAATCTGCGTAAAATCTCTCTATTGCTTCCTCATCTGGTCCTTTTGATCCTCTCCATCTAGGACCAGTGCTAAGTCTAATAACTCCTGATATGTAATCTTCACTGGCAGCTAACTTAAATAATTCATATCGAATATTTTCATCTCTTACATCCGGAAGATCCAATGGATTTGTAATAGAACCAACCCTGATTAATTCTTTCATTTTGGAATTAGTAGGATCTCGAATTGCAGGAACATCAATTCCAGCATTCAAACGGGCAATTGAATCTACCCCTAACACCGAAGATCCTCCACTCCATGTAAGCATTAGTATACTGTTATGTTTTGGGTTACAATCAGAACAGAATCTAAACAAGGCGGCGGTATCAAGTAATTCCACTAAAGAATCGATGGGGATCGCATTTGTTTGTTTGAAAACAGAATTCCAAATCTTATCATGTGAAGCTAATGAGCCTGTATGACTACTTGCTGCTCGTTTTCCTAACTCTGAAATTCCACCTTTTAGTAAAAGCAAAGGTTTCTTAATATTTTTCAATGTTTCGAGTAAAACTCTGCCTTCATATTCCTCTTTACGAAATTGAGAAAATCCTTCCATATAGGATAATATAACATCAGTATTTTCGTCTTTATTGTAAAAATCTATTAAATCTGAAGACCGAAGAGAAATAGAATTACCCACACTGGCCGCAAAAGAAAAGAAAACTCCCCGATAATTTAAACTACTCACAATTCGATTAGTAAGATCCCCACTTTGGGAAACCAATGCAAACTTTCCAGCTTGTTCGCTAAAACCTGCGCTGTATGAGAATTTTCCACGAGGACTGTAAATTCCCATGCAGTTTGGTCCTACTAGTCGGCTATTTTTGTTGTTTTTGAACAGCTCATATAATTCGGATTCAATCTCAAAACCTTTCTCATCGAATTCACCAGTTCCAGCAGAAAATACGTGAATTGTGTAAAATTTTTTTTCTAAACATTGCTTTATTGTCTTTAACAGTCTATTTCTGCTGACTGAAATTATACTGTGGTCTATTTCATCAGGAATCTCTGAAATATCTGTGTAAATATTCACCCCATTTACAAAATCTTCATGTTCTTCCATCAATTTATCGTAATAATTTGTAACAATATAAAGAGAATCCCTTGGAAAACGGTCTATGTATCCTTTTAGATGCCAAATTCGTCTTGGATTGGCACCGATAAATGCGAGTGTTTTTGGGTAGAATAATTTCTCGAAAAAGTCAATTAGTTTCAACATACCACCTTACAAACTGAAATATATTATCCCAAAAAAAGTTATTTTATCCATTTACTCAAAAGTTAAGAAGTGATTTCGAATTTTCAAGATCTAGAATAAAAAGAGTAAAATAATTTATTAGAAAAATAAAGGTTAATTTCTAACCGAATAAGTTTCCCATTGATTGCTGAGGGATGTCATTTCTAACTTTTTCCAACGATATCGCCTCTTCAGGGCAATTGGAAGCACACAGACCACATCCTAAACACTCGTTAAGATTGAAAGTGATTTTTTCACCATCAGTATCATCAACGTGCTCAATAATCCCCACTGGACAAATATCTACGCAGGTATCGCATAGTATACATAAGTCATGATCAATAACCGGGTCAAAATTCGATTTTGCAGCACCAAGCTTAAATCCCTTAATCACCGGCTCTAAGGCCATACAGCAACATGGGCAACAATTACATACAAACATTGAAGGGTCCAATTTGTTTGTCGTAGAATGGACTAATCCAGCCTTTTCTGCTTCTTTTAAACGTTTCATTGCCTCATCATAACTCAATTGCTTTCCCGTTCCATTTTCAATTGCACCTTTAGCAAAATCTCCTGCTTGAATGCAAAAATTTTCGCTTGTTCTTTCACAAGGCTCATCTGCTAATTTTGCTGTCTCTCTACAACTACAGGGTGTCTCTGAAAAAACATCATACGCTGACCAAAGCTTCTCGAGTACCTCAAAGGGTAATATTTCATTTTTTACATCTAATTCTTCATTGATTTCTACTGATTTTGATACCGGTTTCATTGCTGGAACATACCGCCATGCACTTTTTGGGTTAAAATCTGTCGGGAGATCAACTGGCCATTTTCCAGAGGGATTAAAGCTTATTTTACGCAACTCTCTATGAGCTTTTCCCGCTTCTCTAAGTCTTTCGGGATCATCTCTTACAGCTGTAAAATATGCTTCGAAAATTCCGGGTAAGTAGGAAAACATATAATATGTTGATTCTCTTCCTCTCATAAGTGTACCTTTATAGACCATATGATCCAGAATTTCTTTTAATTTTTCCTTATCTTCTATGCCAGTCTTTTCACTGATTTGATCGACGTTAAGATACTCCCTAATTTCTTTGAAACTTGAATAGATTATAGATGCTTCCTCTTCATGATACATATTTCGTATTAATTTATCTGTGAGTTCATGTTTAGGTAAAGGTCTTCCAAATCCAGAACTAAATAATTTTCGAATATGTTCATAACTCTCTTCTACTTCTGTCATTTCGATTTCTCCTAATTTCTATAATATTTTAATTATATGAATTGAACCATTTTTTTAAAGGTTTGCGACATATTACAGATTAATCATATTTTACATGGTCAGAAAACCACTTCTCAAAAGTTTCCTTTTCCTTCTTTCTAAAACGTTTCCAATAAGGAGCAAATTTCTTGTAACTTCTTCTCAAGTCAAGTTCACCTACCTGAAATGTCCCGTCTGAGCTATCATACTCATAGAGAAATGTAGGTTTCTCTAACTTCTTCAGATATTCAAGGTTTTCCGCGATGACACTACTGCTATCCTGCCAAATGACAATGGCATAATTGCAGTCTTTAATCATATTTTTTTCCCTTTCAATAAGGTTGTCACCATATTTAAAGTCTTTCCAATCACCAGCATTGTATCTTATACTCCTTGCGTGCCCAACTATGACATTCTCATAATTCTTAGAAGCAAGATCGTCTTGAAAGAGTCTACATGATCCAAATGCTTCGGCAACGATGGGGGTAACCTTCCTTTGCATAGCTGCATCCAGTCTATCTCTGATTTCAAGGGGTAATTCCTTCGCTTGGAACTTACTACTCCCCATTAACAGTAACTTTTCTCCTTCTGAATACATATCTGATCTATCTGGCTTCAAGTTTTGAATCCTTTTTTCATTGCATATTTAAGGTTGTCACTAATTACTAAAACGCATTAATACTTAGTGTGTCATCAAAATCATTTTTAGGATCAGTCCTATTCACGGCAGCAAGATGAAATACCCCAAAGGACCCACATAAATCACAATTAACATCATTTCCATAACAACAAAAAGGTATCTCAAATCCTTCAGCTCCTAGGTAAATGGGGAGCATAACCTTCTTTAAGGGGCAATTATTCGTGATTGATAAAGCATTTTGAGATAATAAGAGTTCAAATGCTAATTCATTATTAAGAATGAATCTTGGATACTTTTTTTTCATGGCAAAGGCATTTTTGACTGCGTAATCACGTTCCTTTAATGACCCCCAAGAAAATTCGGAAACATCATTCGTTCTGGGAACATAAAAGGTGAAAGTAAGACCTCTAATTGGAGATTCTTTAATTAAAAAAGTAATAAGTTCTTCTAACGATTCTTCATTCTTTTTTGTAACTACGCACTGACTCTGAAGATCTCCTGCAAAATCATCTGGCAAATTTTGTAAATTCTTAATAGCTCTTTTAAAACAACCTCTCCCGCGAATTTCATCATTTATTTCTTCAGGACCGTCTAAAGATATCACCCATTTGGTTTTGGAACCTAAGTTTATTAGTGGAAGTGTGCCATTAGTAGTAATAACATTTCGAGGAAACAGTTTCACACCTAATTCTAACGCGTCCTTTCGAAGAAGAGGTTCACCACCCATCCAGACCATGGAATAAATCCCATATTTTCGCTTGTATTTTTTGATCTCTTCTATCATTATGTCAGCTGGCATTTCATTCTTTTTTGATGGGATGTTGGGGTTACCCTCGCGAAAGACAAAGCAATGTTTACATTTTAAAGTACATCTATTTGTAATGTTAATCATCGCGAGTGGATAGAATTCTCTTAACTCCGTCTTCAAAATGTCAGCCTCTTGAATTTTTCAGTACT
>JAEOTL010000314.1 GCA_016839845.1 Promethearchaeota archaeon | reverse complement strand
TAAGAATTGAACGAAATGAAATTTGGTGCATGAAAGGGATTACTAGTAAAAGTAAAGAAAGATTTCCAACAAGATCTCTTGAAATTAATGTAGAAAGACCCGATTTTATAGAACAGTGGTTAGGAACGGGACGTATTACTATAAAAATACCATCTTTAAATAAATATATTAAATTAGATACAGTATTTCGTGCAGGAACTAAAGTTAAAAGAATCGATACGCTTTTAGGGCCTATAGAATTCGTAGATGTTTCTCAAACAGCTTGAGGAATAGTAAATTTATTAAATATTTTTTTTTTTAATTTCTATTGAGTACTCATAATTTTTATACAAATACGTCCTATTTTATATTAATCCAAAATATTATGAGATTCAAAAGTTTATCAATATCTCAAATATATGCAATTTTCAAAGATTAAGAAATTAAACGAGGCAGAAGAACTTAAGAATCAGGGTAAGTTCAAGGAAGCCCTCCGAGTAATAACTAAACTTGAAAAAAAGGCTGATCTTCCTTTTCAAGAAAAACTATCCTGCCAACTCCTTAAGAGTACATGTTTAAATAGATTGGGACAAAATGAAGATGCACTGAAAGTTTCTGAACATATTTATCAAGAGACCAAAAGACTGGGAAATCCCCTCCAAACACTTGATGCTTCTATTGAAATTGCTGAAGCATTACTCTTTCTAGGAAGATTAGATAGAAGTTTTGAAATAATTGATAGAAGCGAAAACCTACTCAAAACCATTACTCAAGAGCCTTCGAAAGAGACAATGCAAAGAAAAGCGTCTTTATCATATCTAAAAGGCTTTTTTTACTCGGAAAAAGGCGAATTAGATCTAGCCCTACAATTCTTGGAGCAATGTTTAACTTTGCAAGAAGAAATTGGTAACAAACAAGATATCGCACGTGCTCTTACTCAACTTGGAATCCGTTTTGGTTTAAAAGGTGAACTTGAACGAGCTCGGGAATATTTTGAGAAAGGTTTAGCACTTGAAGGTAATGGTTTTAATCGGAATATACCTCATCTTCTTATGGGTATTCATGGCATTCTAGGATTCCTTGGCGAATCGAAAAGCTCTCTGGAATATTGTAAACGGGGTTTGGCTTTTGCCGATGAATTAAATGA
Source organism: Promethearchaeota archaeon (assembly GCA_016839845.1). Next base: position 6,397 of record JAEOTL010000314.1, on the reverse strand, counting down.
TAATTATTTGATTCCGATGTTTTTAAACAATATGGGACTTATTTTTTACGAACAGAATGATTTTGATCTTGCCCTAGACTACATTGAGAAAAGTCTGATGGAGTACGAGAAAATAAATAACATATCCATGATAATTATCGTCCTAAGTTCGCTGTTTGATTTAGCAATCCATATAAACTCTTATTCTCGAGCACAGCAATATCTTAATCGTATGGAGCAGCTTAAAGATCGAGAGAAAAGCAAGACAAATGATACTATTTATCGTCTATACAAGGTATTGCTTTTAAAAGTTAGTCCTAAAGCTAGTGATCGAGTAAAAGCTAAAGAATTATTACAGCAGTTTGTTGAAGAAGAGATCGTTTATTGGCCGATTACTATTACTGCCTTTCTTCATTTATGTGATTTGCTCCTGATTGAACTGCGCGACTCAAATAATCTAATAATACTGGATCAGGCGCAGTCCTACATCACTCGGATACATGATCTTGCAAAGAATCAACACTCTTATTCGTTATTAGCCGAAACCCTTTTACTTCAAGCAAAACTCCAATTAATAACCTTAGATTTAAAAAAAGCCCAACATTTATTGGTGCAAGCCCTACATATATGCGAAAAATATGGACTTAACAGATTAGTCATAAGAGTTTCTAGTGAGCAAGAGGAATTGGCTAAACAATTAAGTATATGGGAAAATTTAAAAAAATCAAGAATTTCTATTAATGAACGTATGGACTTTGCCCGATTGGATGAGCAATTACTGCGAATGTTCCAATTACGTCTCTTTTTAAAAAAATAAATTTCTACAAATATAAAAATAAAAAAAAAGAAATATAGAATAGAGGAATATTGGTTCAGGTGTGGTTATTCGAGAAGCCATTTATCTAAACAAATTCCTTTCTCTTTCTATATTTTTAATTAAGACAATTTATTTCCTTTTATTTGCTATAACACTTGTTTTTGACTTTTTTAGTGGAAAAAGATTAATTCTACAGGCCATATTCCGGGATAAATTGGGTGTCCCTCTGGTTTAGTAATACCAACTTGGTTCAATTTTACCTTCGCAGTAGCTCCAGGAGCGAACCCTCGTGCAATTGCTGCAGCATCATCTACAAATATCCCCGTACCACTCCCCGTTATATGCTGAAATGGACTTTCGCCACCACCTAAAAACCATACATCAATAAGATTTGGTACTGGATCATCAACATCTCCATAAACAATTAAGGTTGTTATGAAAGAATAATCCATTTTTCCTACAAATATTTGACTTTCATTTTCATAATAAGCAATCAACATCAATGCACCTTTTACATGCAAATTCACTTTATACAAAATTCGTCCATCTTTCAAGTCTTTCACGAGTACAGAACCAGAGTGTTCACAATTCGTGATGTTTTCTGGGTCATACCATAATCCATGAGGGAAAAGGATTAAATTATATTCGGAGTCCACCCATGCTACTACACCTGTTTCATCGTTAGTGTCAGTAAAGGCCGAAATTGGTCTAACATCTGCTTTTCCTACTACTGCTGGCATAAAGCTAATAATACATATTCCCAATGTTACCAGTAGAAGTATTTTTGTTTTTTTCATTTTTTTTCATACCTTTATTTTTTTTTAACTTTTTATCAAATTTTTTTAAAATGCAATTGATTCGTTGCATTAATTTAATAATATGCAACGGGTTAGTTGCATTAATTAAGAAATATGCAACGATCCATATATAAATCTTATGATCAAATATATATCTATTAATAACTATATTATAATAAAGAAGTAAATATAAGACCGTACAGTTAATTATTTAGGAACATGAATATTTTTATTAATAAAAGAAAAAGAAAAAGAAAAATCGGATAAAGGATGTGTAAACAATGTCAATAAGAAAAGAAATTAAAACTTTTTTTCCGAGTACAGAAGAAACTTGGGAAGAATTAATAGACAGTCACCCCTTACGGTATGATATTTGGATGATTCTACAAATTTATTATGAAAAAAATGTATCTGACTTAGCAAAGTTAACAAAGAGAAATAAATCTACTCTATCAAGAGTTTTAAGAAGAATGGAGGAAGATGGACTCGTACTCTCAAGGAAAGAAAAATTATTAAAAGAAGGAAAGATTCCTGCAAAATTTTATCGTATAAATCCTGAAGTTAAGGAGGAGGTGCCAGATTTTAAAGATATACTTTCTTCAAACGATCCCCAAAAACTTCTAAAATTCTATGAACGTGAAATTGCGAATTATCAGAAGGCAATTTATAATGGCAAAAAATTACTCGATTATTTAAATCCTTTATTAAATGATTTGAAAGATAATTTGGACGACATTGAAAAGGCTAAACATATATATGCTAAGTATTGGTTAACTAAAACACGACCTTGGTTTAATCTTATATACTTAGATGAAGAATGCTATGAAAAATTTTTTGATATACGTCTAGAATATATGTTAAAGTTAGAAAAACTCGCCAGAGAACATGAATTGGATACAAATAGTGCATTCATTTATTTCGATTTTTCATTACCGCTAAAAGCTATATTTGAATTGAAAGAAAAAGCACTTCAAAAAAATGAATAAAAAATTAGAAATAAGATAATTCGATCATTACACATTTCACGTATTAATTCGACAGCATATAAATATATACTCGTCTTTACTATTAATTACCCAGTTATTTCCAATTAAATAAAATTAAGTAGGTTAAAAAATGACAGAAGAATTTTTGAATATTTTTGAGAAAATAGGTAAAACTCCTTTTGAAGAAAAAGTGAAACAATCTATTGAGAGCTTTGAAAATATGGTCCACTTATTTATGGAGATGCCAGAAAAAATAGACACCAGACTCGACTCAATCCAGACACAAATAAATTCACTGGAAGCGCAGATTAAGATACTAGTAAAAAAAATTGCAGAAATTCAAGAAAGTTCCATTAAATCTCAATCTAGTCCAGTTCCATCTAGAAAAGTTAATCCTGCTGAAGCAAAGAGAGAAGTAATGAACGAACTACGGGATTTACTAGAGAAAAGAAAACGAGAGCTTGATGATACTCATTGAAATTTTAAGCAATTATCTTGAAAATTAATACGATAAAATGCTCCACTAAATTAGGTTTATCTATCTCTTTTATCAAAAGTAATGAATAGTAGGTAAAAATAAAAAAAAAAATTTAAATATTGTTTAAGAAGGTTAATTTACCTTCCTTTATACTTTAATTCCCATAAAGAAGACTTTACGACCACTTGCAAAAGCGAATCCTTTTTTCGAAATATGAACTGTGATCTTACCACAAATATTCATTCCTTTGTACTTCTCGTTCCATGTGAAAATACGGTGATAGTAAATATCCCATGAGATGCGTTGTTCCTCAATTCTAAGTTCGATTGTAGTAGCATTAATATAGATCGCAGCTTCATAACCACACCTTCTGGAAGATCCGGCTCTACCAAACCCAACAAGCATTCTATGACTCATTAACCACTGGTAGGTTGGTTGACTCACTTGTTCTGCTGAATATTCACCAGAGTACACATCCAAGTGACCATATTCCCAAAGATATATTCCTGTGAAATCTGGATTAGCAGTACCGCTTCTGAATGGACCCCAATAAGCTAATCCCATCAACTCACTTGTAAAAGCAAGGATTGGAACATCAATCTCACTATAATGGTCATCAAAATCAAATGTTACATATGGGCAATTATCCCAGTCACTTATTGCAGCACTCTCAAGACTTAATCTTGAAGGCCAATATCTATCAAAAGTCGCATCAATGTGTATCATTACAGCCGGATCACCCTTCCCTCCATAAATATTACTAACAACACCTGGACCCCATGCCATATAAATCATAAATGCTGCCCACTCTTGTATATTTGTCCACTCTAAACTTGTATAAGGATTTATTGTAGGTTCAAGGGGAGTTCCTGGTGGAAATTCAGCAGGAGCTGTTGGATTTTGATCAGCATATTGCATTACAAATATTGATCCAGGAGCACCTCCTACTTCATTAGCCCAACTACCCGTTGCTATCATTCCAGCAATCACAGCTGTTAAGTTGAATGAGTTAGTAACACGTTCGGGGTATTTAGTTCCTGTTCCACCATCCCGTAATAATATGCCTTTGAGATCTTCTTTCCAATACATCGATGCATAATTCATAGTTGCACTCCCTCCAAAACTATCACCTGCTAAATAAACTCTCTTAGCCCCAGATATAGCTTTAGCTAATTCTACTGCTTCTTTTATATCGCTAATCCACTGGTCCCAACCCCAATAGGCCATAAAGCCAAGATCAGGAGGATTCAAGTATTGGTTTACAAAGTGGGTTCTATAATCTATTGCATAAACATCAAAATTTCTATTTGCAAGATAGAGAGCGAAACTATGATCCTCATCTGCAGTCCACTTATCTTCAGGTGGATTTGAAGTTAATTGTTCACCGTTACTCCAAGTTCCTGGTAAGATGAATACTACACCCTCTGGTTCAATACCCTCTTTTACAACTCTACGCACCCCTATTCTATCATAGGATCCAAATGGAGGTACTTCTAACTCCCATGCATCTTCTCTCAGTTCTGAATATACTTTTATGCCTCTATCTTCTATGGTCATTTCCCATTTCACTAAAGCTGCGGGGGTATCGTCAATTTTTTCGACGATATCTCTTAATGCTTTAACTGTAGGCACTAAAGCATCTTTTTGGACTGTGTCTGGAGTATCCATATTAGTGAATTGAGGGGCATTGTGAGCAATAAGGTGCACAATTGGTATTCCTATCATATCAAATAAGCCACCTTCTCCTGGTGCGTGTGGAAAGAGACCTCCAGCAGCAGGTTGAATAGATGTCCGATCTAGATCGTTTTCAACAACAGCATCTATAGCAAAATCTAATAAATACTGATTTGCTGATCCTGGTAATCCTGAAACAAATAGCGCTCTTGGAGAGATTAAACCTGTTTCAACAAATTCTCCCCCTGCAATCTTATATTGTTTTGAGATCATCTCAACGCTAATAGCAGCTACAATTTTATCTTGTATCGCAGCAACTTCATGGCACATATCTAATAAAGGAGGTCGTTTACCAAAATGACTTGCTAACATAAGGAACATTAGCGATCGTTCTCTTTTACATTTAGGAATTTGGGAGAAGTATTTAGCTAAAGCCATAACTACCGATACGCCTGAACCTTCGTTTGTACCCCATCCATCATGCTGAGTATAAACGATGATAGTTTCATCTGATTTTCCAGGTAAATATCCATATACATTGAAGGTTTCTCCTATTCCCTCATAGCCAGTCAAAACTATTGTCGCTTCGACTGGAGTTCCATCTAATAGTAAACTCCTCAAATCATCACCATCATTTGGACTTATATAAACTCCTGGAATTTGACCATCTACATATGCATGCAAATATTGATGAATATCATTAGCGGTAAATGTAAGAATGCCAACGAATCCAGCAGCACCGTATTCCGCAGCTAAATCATATGAACTGGGCATATTATTTACAGGCCAATTTTCAGTAATCTTATCTCCTGCCAAATTATTATCTGGATCGTAAGTATATAAATCAAATAAGTCAAGTGCTGCCATCGGAATACCTGGAGCAATCAAATCCACGACGACAATTTTACCTTCAATTCCTCCGTTTTCAGCTTCAGCTATGAACTCTGCTTCTGAGCCCGTTCCTACATATACCATTTTACGAGTAATTCCTCCTGGAGGTGTGAAATTAGCATAACGAACAAAACCACAAGGTATTAATTTATCTACTTCACCTATGTGTGTTGTTAAACTCCATACATCTGGAAAGTTAACAGGTATTGGTACAGGTTCTAATAATGTGTTTTCTAATCCAAACTCATCAAATTTCTCTAAAATATATTCTGCACATTCAATATCCGCTTGTGTTCCTGGCATTCGGTAACCATACCGGCCTCGATCACCTATTTCCCATATTTCCTCAATCCAACCGAACATCTCATCCTCTGAAACAAGCTTCGATTTCTTGGGATTATTATACCATTTCCAAGAAGTTGCGGGTGTTATAAATACAAAAATCCCCAGAACTAAGACTATTACTACAAAATAAATCTTCAATTTTTTAGTTTGCATTATATTTTTCCTCATTTTTTAAGATTGTATTAAAGGTAGAGAAATTCTTTAATACAATTTTTCAAATTTTTTTTTTTGAAGTTTAGTTTTTTGTTAGATTTCGAAACAAGTAACTTTTTGATAAAGTTGTATATAAATTTTTACTTCTACAGAAAAAGATACTATTGTTGCTATTTTAGCGTTTGATCCCATATCGCAGAAGCAACTATGAAAAGTAAAGAATTAGAAAAAAAGAGAAATTAATTCTAAAATTTTTTTTCGATCCTTAAAACACCCT
>JAEOTL010000313.1 GCA_016839845.1 Promethearchaeota archaeon | reverse complement strand
TCTAAAACTACTTCCACAATATAATCTAGGAGATCCATTTGTGAAAAAAGAGGTCGTATATATTTTTATTAATTCCTATTAACTTAAAAATAATTGCTATCGACAAAAACGACAAGAATCTAACAGTGTTTCAGATTTACGAGTGATTTAAGTTAATTAAATACATAAAATTTATACATTGATGCTTGAATTCGAATAAGAAAAGATTAACAAAAGTCAATTGAGGATTAAGGCATTCCTAGTATTAATAAAGGATATTCTATAGCATTAAGATCCTATATACCCACATAACTAGCAATTACAGCCAGAATTAAGGCGAGTAGACCACATAACAAGCCGTATGAACTTTTCTTGGGGATCTTGGTTGTTTCCATGTCAGCATATCGGTTCTCCGTATAGTTTTTAATATCTAGGATTATAAAGACAAAGCTAAGAATGAACAGCGCAAAATCCATAAATAGGAGAATTAGACCAAACATGATGTAATAAAATACAAATGGTTATTATTTAAAGTTTTTTTTAGTTTTAGAAATAATTAGCTTCCTTTAAATTTTTATAAATACGTTCATTGACATCCGCAATTTCTGCTTTAAACTCATGTCCAGTAATTTTTTCAAAGCTCTTCATGTATCTTTTCGCTAATTCAATTTTAATCTCATTAGAAATTGGTGGAATATCCTCATCTGGTTTGATATCTGGAAAGATATCTGGATATATTTCCATCAGCCATCCTCTGAATATTTCCTTATCCAGAATTACCGGTTCTTTCCCATCCTCAAAGAGATCATTGTAAGACTCAAGGATCCAAAATCTTGAAGAATCTTGAGTATGAATTTCGTCGATAACAAGGAGGTTACCATCTTTAAGCCCAAATTCATATTTTGTATCGACCAAGATAAGCCCATTTCTCTTACAAAACTCTTGACCATATTGAAATAGTTTTATAGCAGCTTCTTCCATTTCATTATAGACGTCTCTGTTCACCATTTTATCATTTATGATCTGCTCCTTTGAAATATAGATATCATGCCCAGAAACTGCTTTTGTTGAAGGAGTAACAAGGATTTCATCCAGTTTCTGATTTTTCATTAAACCTGTTGGAAGTACTATTCCAGATGTGTGTTCACCTTTCACATAATTACGCCATGCGGTACCTGTAATATAGGCTCTAACTATTATCTCAACTGGGAGGGTTTCGCATTGATGCACTACTGAAACACTTGGGTCTGGGATCTCAATAATGTGGTTATTTACGATATCTTGTGTTTTTTCAAACCAGAAAGATGATACTTGATTTAGCATTTGTCCCTTAAAAGGAATAGTTGTTATTACTCTGTCAAAAGCACTCAACCGGTCAGTTGCAATGATTATTCTCTTGTCGTCTTTAATGTAATTGTCCCTAACCTTCCCTCTATATAAGCTTCCAAGGTTTTGAAAGTCTGTTTCCTCTAAAGTGTAATCTAACTGCCTAGTAATAACATCTTCAATATTTTTTGCAACCATGATCTCTAGATAATTGAGAGATCATAAAAATACTTTTTATTAATAAATAAATATCGTTAATCAACGCTTACAGAAATTCCGCATTTATTACATCGTCTAACCCCGCGAAACAAAGGATTACCACAGTCGGGACAGTGATATCTGTTTTCCTCCTCTTCAACCCATTTTTCAGTCCCATATTCCCTCCACTGAGGGATGGCTCTCATAATTACTTGTTTTCCTACAGGGATTGGGAACCTTTCAATTATTTTACATGGCCAAGTTTCACATTGATGACAACCTTCTAACTCCTTCTCCTTTACACAGCTCTTAATAGGGCAATTATTACAATATCCAAAAACAATACCATCAGAAAGACAACCAGTACATTCAACATCATCTATGGAATTAGTCATTGGTTTATATACGGACACCAACTTTTCTTTAAATTTTAAGTTGTTGTCTCTGTGGGAAATATATACAGCACAAACTCCACAATACAGACCACATGGGGCTAACAAGTCGGGATTTATCTTTGACATGATCTCACATTCAATTTTTTATTTTTTATAATAGTTACCATTAGAAAATTCATTTTTCGAATATTTAATTTTATTTTTTTTCATTTTTTGTTGAAAAATATCGGTAAGATCTAGATCTAATATATTTATAAGACTTATAAGGTATACAAAAACATCAGCAATTTCATCAGAAATATTCGTAGCAAGTTCTTCTTCTC
>JAEOTL010000312.1 GCA_016839845.1 Promethearchaeota archaeon | reverse complement strand
TTTATAGTTTTCAAATTGACTCTCAATAATAGAAGTGTTGATATTAATCAGACGCTCTGTTATGTCGCAGTAAAAAATTCCATGTATAATCTTCTCAATATAGAATCTTTTCCTTATCATTTTCCGTCTTTGTCCAAACCACCTGGTAATTTCATGCCCCATTAACCAATCCCTCTCTTTTTGTGTTACTACAATGCCAATAGAATTGTATGTTGCAATACTATTTTCAACCTCTTTATAATAAAAAAGGCTCATCCTGTCTCGCTTTTCCCATTCAATCTCAACCTTTGCATCAGAACCCCAGATTTCGTCATAATCCTTTTCAGATTGTAACTGGATGGAGCCATTTTCACCATCCCCATGATATTCTATTTCTTTAAACCAAATTGGCATTTTATTAACTATAAAGTTACATTCTGGTTTCTGATATACATAATAGTTATATTCCATATTAACCTTAACCCAATTAATCTTTGAAATTATGCGGACAATATAATTCTAAAATAAATTTAGTACATTTAAAATTACTGATATTTCAGAACTGAAAATCATATAATAGCAGAATATGGAAAAAAAAATAAAGAGGAGAATCTTATTTTATTATCTCTTTGCCCTCTTCAATCCATTTTTTTAATCTATCTGGTGAAACACCTTTGATTAATTGAGCTAATTCCTCGGGATCCTCTTTACACAAGGTTTCCACAGTATCAACACCTAGTTCTATAAATTTTTTCGCAGTTGCAGCACCCAATCCAGATAGTTCTGTTAAGGCACATCCTCCCTCTTCCTTTTTACCTTTATCTACTTTTTTCGGTTTAGCTTTCTCCTTTTTCTTCGGTTTCACTTTTTCTTCTACTGGTTGTTTCTGGATACGCTTCTTAACAGGTTTTTTCAACTCGACCTTAGGTTTTTCTTCTTTGGGTTTGAAGGCAGTTCTTCTTTTTTCTTTGGGAGAGAATGGTTTCCTCTTCTCATCCTTCTTCTCTTCAACCTTAAATTTTTTAAGGGCGTCTATATTTTCTGGATGTGAAGATTTACGCATGTAATCAATATTGATGTTTAATCGTTTCAACTGAGCTACATTTTTTCCCGCTTCTTCTATTTCTTTTAAAGAAAATCCGCGACTTTTTCTTATGTGGGAACTTTTTGAAGGGCTTTTAGCCGTTGCACTTAGTTCTATTTTATTCTCCATGACTTATTCATCATCTATAAATAATACAGTAATTTTGATAAAATGAGAGAGCATTTATTTTTTTCTATTCCATAAGGGAAGCATCAATGGTTAACAAGATCATTTATCGGAAAATAAATAATCTTCTTCAGATTATATCTTAATTATATCTAATTTTTCAAGTCTCTTCAATGCCTCATATATCTCGTTTCTTTTTCTGCTTAAAGTTCTTGAAATCTCAAGTGGAGAATTTTGAAGGTTACATAACAGTGCAATCTCAAAATCTTCATTACTGATTGTGCCCATAGATACTACTTTTTCCAGCACACTTTTAGCAACAAGAAGTTTTGGGAAGACTTCGGCAATTTTACCACCCATTGTTAAATTTTCTATATCTGCATCTAGCGTGGGAAACCTACTCTTTTCTGTTGTCGCTCTAAAGATTTTCAGATCTGATTGATGCTTTTTCCAAAATCGTATAGCTATTTTGTGTATAACCGCTTCTAATAAATCAGTCTCATCATCAGCGTCTGAAATTAAACAGAATAAAATCTTTGAGAGCGGATGAAAATATATAAAGATCTTTGAGTCCTCAGATTCTATAATCCTATTCATCTCGTTTAATCTTTTTCCTTTTGACATAGATGCCTGAATAACGTCAATAGTTTTATTTATCGCACTAAAAAAGCCAGAAATGACGTCATCTTGAATATCAAGCAATTCCTTGAATGATGAATCAAATAAACTCACTCCAGTAGAACTGTCAATCAAATAGACCTTATAGATGATAAGAAAACTCAACCCGATAAGTAATTAGAGATAAAATTAAACTTATTTTTTTCCTACTAAAAAAGTAAAAATTCATCAAAATAAAAATATGTAAAAACTAAATATCGCAACATAGATTTTTAAAAAAAATAGAAATATAAGTCGTAAGCATTATGCACTTTATAAAAAACTAAGAATATTTAGGTATATTTAACATGAAGATAAAATCAAAGTTTTATATGCTTTCATTCATACTACTCCCAATCTGGATTTCTTTATTTTCCTTCCAACCAAATCTATCTACGGTACCGTCTTCAAATCCCTCAATTTCCGCTCCCGTTTATGGTACATCAAACTTCAATATCACTCAAAGTGTAAAATATCAAGTAGAAATTAATTTTACATTGACAAATAATGTGGGGGGCACGAATTGCTATTTTAAATGGCCCAGATTAAACAATCGAGTTCCTAGTTCTCCATTAACTCAATATACACCTCCTTATCAATATAGTGAGTTACTATATAATAATATTACAGGATTTAACCCAACAGAACTTAATATGGGACATAATGATAAATTTAACAATACATATGATTCCTTTAACGCCACATTAGCACCTACAGAGAAGATTACCTTGAATCAAAAGTATAACGTGACTTTAAACGCAATTAAATTTCAAAATATTGAAGATTCTGATATTGGTATATACGATATGTCTGATGAAATCTTCGATTTATATTGTAATAACACAGAACCTTACTATGAGCGAGATGATCTTTCATTAATCTCCTTATCAAATTCTGTTGTACTACCAAGTGATAATCCAGTGGAAAAAGCTGAAAAGATTAATAATTGGGTTTCGCAAAATATTGTGTATGATAATAGTGGACCAGCTCAGGAAATGGGCGCACTATGGGCTTATAATAATTTACAAGGAGATTGCAGTGAATATTCAAGTTTAATGATCACCTTATTACGAATACAGAACATTCCTGCTCGAAAAGTTACGGGATTTTTAATTTCCAACAATCCTTCTATTCGTCCTCAAGTCAATAAGACATATGAATTTCATGTTTCAGAATCAGAAAGTAACCTATTAGGACACGCATGGGTTGAATACTATGTTCCTGATATTGGGTGGATTGCATGTGATCCCACCTGGAATTCTGTAACAAACTATTTTAATCGTATCGATTTTTTACGATTTACTCGAAATGTTGGAGCAAATTTCTTTTTTCCACCGTCTTTTACAGATAGCGAATTTAATACAATATTTAGGGCTTCAGGAGGATCGAGTAGCTTTGATTATGACATAAAAATAACAGTACTGGAAACACAATTAGCTCCTTTATCAGCTATTCCCTTGCTCTTCTTTGTATTTATTGGAATAGGGATTGCAGCAGTGGTATTAACTGTATTCCTAATCGTGAGAGGAAGACATAACAAATAGATTTAGTAAGTTAAAATACGATTATTTCTTTTTTTTTTCTTATTTTAAATATAAGTATGTATCAACTCTACAATATTTTTGGAGAAATCAGGTAGGTTTTTCTCTATTTTTTGAATCTCAAGAGATTTTTCCATAAAAAGTAATAGATATAAATCGTATTTCTCAACTTCAATTTTCTTAAATATTACTTTTTTCGACTCGTCAGCAATTCCAGATGACACTAGAAAATCTTTTTTTAATAGTTTAAATTCTTTAAAGGTTTTGTATAATGTTTGAAAGTGAGGGGCAGAAATCTCAAACACTTTCCCCGAAATCTCTGATGTCGAAAAACTCGATAAGATGATCCCGTTCTCATTTAATAATAGGATTGCGTCAGAATTTGTTTTAGCAGCAAAAACTTTAAGTTGATTTCTAAAAAGTTCCCTATTCGGGCTAAGCTGAGATAAACCATAAGAATAAGCAGTCACAAGACTCCAATGGTCAAATACGCTGGTTTGAAATATTTTAATAAGAAATCGAGAAGAATTCTTTTCTGTTGCATTCGCTATTAACTCCAAATTTTTAAAAATCTCCTTTGATCCCTTAAGATCTGGATCAAATTTATTCAAGCATATTACAATCGGAGGAAATTC
>JAEOTL010000003.1 GCA_016839845.1 Promethearchaeota archaeon | reverse complement strand
GAAGATGACAAGTGCAGATTTTTTATAGGTACAACACAAACTGGCGGATATGGTATCACATTGACTGCTGCAAGTACAATGGTTTATTTTTCTAATGGTTATGATTTAGAAAAAAGAACTCAATCAGAAGCTCGTATAGATCGTATTGGTCAAACTAAACCAATGACTTACATTGATATTATTTCTGAAGATACGGTTGATGATAGAATAGTTTTAGCTTTGCGTAAAAAACAAAATATTGCGAGTCAAATTATGGGAGAAGAAATTAAATCGTGGATATAAAAAAAATATTAGTATTTGGTTTACCGGGTTCGGGTAAAACAACATTCACTAAAAAATTAGTAAACAACATGGATGTTGCGTATTTTAATGCTGATGAAATAAGACGCATATTTCACGACTGGGATTTTTCAGAAGAGGGAAGAATTAGGCAGGTTAAAAGAATGGAAAAACTTTGTAGCATGACAGATAAAACATCTGTTGTAGAATTTGTTTGTCCATTTAATAAATATAGAAAAGGTTATGATATCATGATTTGGATGGATACTATTGAATTAGGTAGATTTGAAGATACTAATCAAATGTTTGAAAAACCTGATTTAACAGAGTCTTTAATTCATATTAAAGATTATAATTATGATGATGTAATAAAAACTATAGTCTCTCAATTAAAATAACTATTATAGCAAACATACCACCAACTAAAGCAGTCATTGCATAACGCATATGATTTTTAATTTCTTTAATATCGTTTTCTATTCCTGAAATTTTTTGGTGAGTTTGTTTTTGCATAATACGACAAAGTTTTTCGTGAGATTCTATTTTTTCTAGAGCTAAATCTTTTTTAGACATTGTTAATTCCTCTTGATCTTAGTCTTATTTGTTTTTCTGTTGGTGATAGATACGATTCTTCCATAGGTGTTAAACCCGAAGCCATCATTGGATTTTGTTGAACTGGCGTTTGAAAAGAACCTGGATTCGGCATTGGTGTAGGTGGTAAAGGTTTCATTGACGACTGTTGATTTTGTATATTCATTTCAGGTAAATATTTCTCTATATTTAAATTAAAAGGTTTATTTAAATCTTGTTGATATAGATCGTCAAGAATTCTATCTATGATTCGTTCAGCTGGGTCATAAGGATTTGGTACTCCAGTCTCCTCTGCAATTTTTTCAAATCTATTAATAATATTTTTACCAGGCTCAAATGGTTTAAACTCACCATCCAATAATCTAGACAATATTTTTGGAGATAAACCTCTATCTTCAAAAACTTCGTAGAGATCGTCTTCGCTTACTCCTAGTGTTTGCGCAGCATTTATTACTTGTTTAAATTCTCTCTGCGTTTCAAACAATTGTTTATTAGCTATAAAAAATCTTTCCACAACTTCTTGAGGTGTTTTTCTTTGTCCACTTAAAACTCCAAACTTACCTCCTGTAAAATTTCTTCTATCTGCAGATTGATCCGTTTGAAATTTATACAAATAATATCCAAGGCTCTTTTTTGGATTAATCTTAATAGGTCTCATACCAAATATACCTGCAACTTCTGGAACTATTTCATATAATTCTCCACCACGTCCAGGCTCGCCTGTAATAGCTTTTATAGTTCTTTGAAAAGGTTGAGTTGTAGGCATCAAGGTATTTGCTAAATGCTGAGTAATAATTTGATATTTTTCACCATCTGGTGTTCTTTCATTATATAAAACTTTACCTTCTCTAGTTCTTCCATTTCTAGCTAATATGTCCATAAATGCTTCTGTAAAAATAGACTCCGACACAAACGGTTCTGCTTGTTTTCCTAAGGATTTAATTAAACCTTCTGTAAAACCTTTTATTAAAACATCTTCATCTTCAATTCCTTTTTGAATACTATTTAAAACCGTTTGAAAAGGACGAGTAAGAGTATCATAAACATTATTTCTACTCCAATCTATGTAGTAATATTCATCATCAACTGGATCTTTAATAAGTATTTTCTGCGAATCAACCGCCCATGGTGCAACAAAATAATTTGCCGCGTCTGATTCTTCATCAGAAACTCCAAAAATAGCTTTAGACCCTTCTACAATTGCAAGAGGTAAAGCCGCTGTTGCAAACGTCATACCTGTTAATCTTTTCATACCTATTCCTCTTGTGACTGGATCTTTTAATTCTTTTAATCCTTGTCTAAATACACCATATCCAGTTCTCCATACCTCAGAAGGCCAGGACATAAAATTTCCAAAAGGAGACATTCTCGCTGCTCGAACAAATTGCCCGACTCTAGCATAATTAGGAACAGTGTTTTTTACAATATCAGCAGCATCTAATTTTAATTGATTTATCATATTAGGTCCAACCTTCATTCCAGATTTTTCATATGCTTGAATTAGTCTTTCTAACTCTACTTCAAAATTATATATTTTCCAAAAATCGTCTTCTGCCACATATGCGTCTTGCATAAATCTACCAACACCTCTAACACCCTTACTTACGTTTTTACTTAAACTGTTTAGCATTGGAAATAAAACACTGTCTGTTGCAATATTACCTTCTCCAAATTTTACATCTTTCATAAGATTTTTTAAGTCACCCATTCTAACGTTTGTATTTACAATACCTAAATCTAAATATTCTCTATACTTAGCCATAGCTTCTGGCGATCTTAATCCTACTTGAACTACTTTTCTAGCGTTATTCATTGCTTTTGCAATCAATCTTGGATCTGTAAGTAATGTTCCGTTACCAACAGCGAATACTCCGGAACTTAAAAAATTTCTTATGTGTGTTGGAACGGATAAAATTGTTTTTGCAAACTGCGCACCAGCTTTAGGTGTAAGAAGTAAATTTCTCCATAACCAAGAAAATGTTTTACCTAAAGGTCCTCCAGTTTCTCCCCTCATAAACTCTTGAAGTTTAGATACTGATTCAAAACCTTCTGATATTTCTTGAGTTGTATAAATATTTTCATCAGGAAAATATTTTTGTAATTTTTCAGGGAGCTTAACAATTGTTGCATTAGTGCCAAAAGCTTCTTTAGCTGCTATAGGTGACGCATGAAAAAAACCTCTTTGACCATAAGGCGTTGCTGAAGTGACATTTGATTTTATTGCTTTATCGGCATCTAACATTTGTTCAAACATTTGTCCTCTACGGGTTATTATAGATAAACGAGACATTGTTTCATATATAGAGTGTCTAGCGTCTTCTATTTCACCAAACAAATCTCTAAAAGCTTTGCTTCCTTTACCAATAACTTCAATAGATTTTTTACCGTCAGGTAAATTTTTTTCTAATGTTTGACTAAATGTTTTAAAATTATAAGGGTCTTGAGCACCTTTTGTTAAATTTGGATAATTAAAGGTTGGAAGAGTATCTTTTTTAGGGTCCATTTTAGAAACAGATTTTATTATATCATTTACATAGCCTTCAGCCATTTGAGGAGTAACCACTTTATTATTTTTAGCTGCATATCTTATAAAAATTTGTTTTACTTTTTCTATTGAATCTCTAGTAGGTTTGTAGGATTGAAGAAAACCCGCGTTAGGATTATCAAAAATTTCAAAAGTGTTTGATATAGAATTTTTAACTCTATTACCTAGCAATTTAGATAATTCTCCAGTTAAATTATTTGGTAAATCTACTATTGCTGGAGTATTAGAAGCTTGTTCTATTAAGCTGACAAAATAATCTCTACTTCTTTCTAAACCAGTCATAACTGTTTTAATACCTTCTGGCTTAGCACCTGCTTTACTCATTATATCAACTATTTTCATCCTTAAATTTTCATCCAAACCTTTTGTAAGAGGTCCAGAAAACAAAGTTTCATCAAGTACTTTTAAAAACTCTTTTCTTTCTTTTCTATTTGCTTGAAAGAAAAATTTTTTAGTTTCAGGGAAAATTGCGTCTACTTCCTTATCTATTCTTTTTACTTGTTCCATAGAAAAATTTAAGTCTGCCATTTTTCTTGTAGATTCTGTTTCTTTTGCAACAGCTTGTTCGATCGGCTTAGAACCTCTAAACCTAAAAACAGAAGCGAATTTATCCACAGCTCTTTCGATTGCAGAATCACTATATGCTAAATGTTTACCCTGTTTAGCTAACGCCCCTATAAATTTTCCAGTGCCGTAAACAAAAGGTGTCAATGCTAAAGATTCACTACCGAATCTAAGCCTGTTTAATATTTTTCTTTGAGCATCTTCAGATGGATCATCAAATTCTTCTCTATCTAATTCGGTTGGTCCTCTTTTAAAAACATCTCCAAAACTTCCTATTCTTTCAACGTCAGCTACAAGAGTTTCACCTGTTGCACCACCTATAACCATAGCTCCAAATTTTTGTCTCCCTGTTAATTCATTTAGTCTTCTAGATTTATCTAAACCTTTTTTAATATTAGATGAAGCTGGGTTTAAAAGATTTCCTGCTTTTTTTGCATTTAAAGCTTTTGTAGCTAGTTTAGTTGCAGTTTTTGCTCCTATTGTTCCTGGTACACCTATTTGAACTAAAGCCTCAGTTAGTCTTCCTATTGCTCTTTCGCTTGCAGCGTCTTCAAATGGATTTAATTTATCAAAAAGCATTTCTATTTCAGCAGCTGTGTTGGTATCAAGACCTAAATCAATTAATTCTGCTCCTAAAGATACAATACCCTCGGGAACTTTTAACATACCGGACGCTATGCCGGTCAAACCCGATTCTATATTACTTAGTTTTTGATTGTTTTCTGCTTCAGGTTTTAATTCATTACCAGGCAAATAAAATCTACCTAATCCTAAACCTTGTAAAATTACGTCTCTTCTTAAATAAGGACTAGTGTTTTTTTCTCTATCTTTTTTTTTAATTTTTTTATTTCTATTTACAAAATCTGAGTAAGAAACCATTTCATTTCCTATTGAGCATCTACTGTTGGAACATCAATTTCTTTAAAATTAATATCGTATATTTTTACTTCATCGCCGACTCTCATAATATATGCTGATCCTGGAACGATCATTGGTTGACCATTTGCATCAGGTATTTCAATACCTTCTTCTCCTATATATAATACATAGTTTTGAAGAGGCGCTCCAAACTGGTGAAAATCTACTGTAGATAAATCTATTCCAGCGGCTTGGGCTCTTCTCGCATTGTCTTCTTTTATTCTTTGCATTTGATTTATTTTTATAGAAGCTTCCATCTCTCTTTTACCTCCGGCTACTTGTGATAAAGGAAATTTTATTTCTAAATCTTCTTTAGCGTACACCCCTTGTTTTGTAAATTTTAATTCTCTTTGAAAATCTTTACTAGGTCTTCCATCTTCATCGTATGGTTCTAGACCTCTTTTTCTCATATCATTTTCTACATATGTTCTTATTTGAATATCTGTAGGAGTATTATCGCTTGAAGTACTAAACTCATCTTCAATTTCTAATTTATCTCTATACAGTTTAAGTTCATCATCTATTTTGTTTTTTCTAGCATTTTCTGCGTCGAAAAGATTTCTTTCTCTCTCTAAATCTTTTAAAGTTTGTTCTAAAGCTAGTGATTGTAATCCTTGATTATAGGCTGATCTTTCATCTGTTTCTGAATACAATTTTTCTAATGCATTACCACTAGCCGCATTTATAATTCTCTGCAACGCAGTAGTACCAGGCTGTGGTTTTTGTCCTAATTGATTTCCCGCTCTAGATAAATATCTAAGAAATCTAGTATCTTTTTGTTGAGGAAGAACTTGTCTTAGCATATTATATTTTTCTAGCACTTCTGCTTTAGTGGGATCCTTTGGTCCGTCCGCAAAACCCATACGTCCATGATTTTGTATTTGAGTAAGACCGCCTGCATTGTAGTTTTGTCTTTGAGACAAACCACCTTTTCTAAACATAGGTCTTGTTAAAATATTTTTCATTTTTTATATAGTTCCATATATTCCACCTAACGTTGTCCCAGCTTTTAAAGCTGTTTCAAGTGGAGTCATTTGTGGAGAACTCATACCTGTTCCTAACGGAGAACTAGGTGATGACATTCCTGAAGAAGCTAATGATCCTAAGCCAGATCCTAAAAAAGCTGCTCTTTCATATGGTTCGTAAGCTGCTAATCTTTCTCTTTGTTTGTTAGCATCTGAAACTGCAGTTCTATATGCTAAATCTTCACCCCCTACAGCGCCCATTGCAGCAAACATTTGTCCTTCTAATGCAGGCTGTAGTGATGCAAGGTTTGTTTGTTCACCAAATGCTCTGCCTGCCGCTGCTTGTGCTTGACCAAAATTTTGACCAAGTAATTGAGCTTGTAATGCAGCTCTATTTCTATCTGAATCTGTTTGATAATTTGCTCTTTCAACACCTTCTCTACCACCACCAAAAGCTCCTGCACCAACTGCTCTGTCAGCAATACCTTGAATTCCTCTTTGAGACTGTAAATCATATTCTGTAAGTGTTGAATCAATTACGTCTTGTTGATAAGGAGACATAAATTGTTGGTAAGCATCAGGACCTGAGAATTGACCCGCTCTCTCCATAAAAGGTTCAAAGGACATAACACCTGTACCAGCTCCAATACTTTTTACACCGCCTTGATTATCAAAAGTTATACTTCCAAGACCAGCTCTTCTAGCCAGTTCTTGGTCTTTAGCCATTGAAAAGTCTGACCTTCTCATAACCTCTGGAGCAAATTTAGATGTATCTATTTGAGTGTCAGTTAATTTATTTATTCCGCCTAAATAACCTTTTTGCGCTGCTTCTAATGCTGCTGAGCTTGCTATTGCCATTATACTCTTCCTCCATTTTCTAATTTTTTCATCATGCTGTACATACGTTCAGCTCCTTTATCTACGTCACCATCACCCATTCCTTTGACAGCATCCGCAGTAAAAACAAATTCGTTATTAGACAACATCGCAGGGATATCATCTTCTTTTTCTTTTATACCTACGGGTGGAATAAATCCACCTGTTTCTCTCATATCTAATTCTTTAACACCTTCAGGATTTATATTTATATCTAGCCCCTCGATGCCCGCTGCTTGCATAGCGTTTTCTTCAGGAGTGTCTCCACCCATATAATAATTCATTCTGCCGCCCATAGCTGCTCCAGTTCTATCAAAGTTTAAATCTCTTAAAGCTTTCATTAACAAAGATGTTATACCTCTTTCTTCTTCATTAAGGTCCATAGACCCCTTTATACCACCACCTAAAAGCATTTCAGGAGTGATTTCATCTCTAGCTTCTTCTTCATTAACACTGAGATCTCTACCAATGAAGTTATTGGTAAAGGGTCCTTTTGATCTGAATACATCCATAATATCTTTAGCAGTTACATTTGATGCTCGTTCATAATCAGGGTTTGGATTAACCATTCTAGCAGTTTTACCACCACCTAAAAAATAATTCTCTCTTGGAACATTCATTATTCCACCCGACGCTGCTTTATCTCTATATTCTGGAGTATTATCAATTACATGTTGTTCTATTTCTTCTTTTGAATACGGGTTTTTAGAAATGTCTCTTTTAAAATCTTTTGGACCATATAGTCTTAAATAATTTTCTACATCTGATTTTCTATTAGATAAATATTTTTCATAAGGGTCAGGTTCTTTTTCTCCAGGGAAAAATTTTTCTTTAATATAAGTACCTATCATTCCAAGAGGTATTACTTTTTCTTTATCACCTAAAAAATCTAAGATATCACTAAATTCAAATTGACCATTTCCATATGTTTCTTCGCTGTAATTTTTACTTCTATTTGCGGGTTGGTTTTTATTTTGTGGAGTTCCCCTAACAAAGTCTACTGCATCTTTACCAATATCTAAGATATCACTAAGTTGAAATTTTCCATCTTTATAACCTTCGCTTCTATTTTCTTTAACAACTCTTTTTATTTCTTCTTCAATTTCGTTATTTGATCCAGTATTTTTTTGTTTATTTCTTCCAGTTAAAAAATTTACAGCAGTTCCAACAGCATCATTTATATATTTGTTACCACCCGGAAGTTTTCCTCCTAAAATTCCTTGGTCACCACCAAAAGTATCTAATCCATATATAACTGCTGCCGCAGTCGCTTCAGGATTATCTTTTATTGGATCCATAATATTTTCTTGAAACCACGAACCTATTCCATACTGTTTTCTTCCAGCGGTTCCCATGATACCACCATATGCTGCCATTTGTCTATCAGGTAAAATCGGCCCTGTAGGTTTAGGTGCAAAAGGATTTATAGGTTTCGTAGGATCCGACGGTAAAGGATTACTTTCTAATGCATAAACCTCATTCTTTAAATTTTTTAAATATCCCATATTAATTCAACTCTTGTTTTTTCTCTTCAGGTTTTTGTTTTTTTTGTTGTTCCTTAAAATGTTCTATCATTTTAATAAAATCTCTTAATGGATAATGATGAATATAATTTCCATCTATCTGACTTGCATTAAAGTCTAAATGACACCATAAATCTTCTCCTGCAGTTTTTACTTTATTTAAAAATCTGTAAAAACTACCTTTAAAATATTTATCTTCTCCAAGAGTAGGAGCGCTAAAATAGAAAGGTTTTTGTTCTTCAAAATCATCTCCATCTTTTGATTTATTTTTAAAGAAAAATTTATCATAAATATCTTTATGTTCTTCAAAAACTTTTCTATTTATTTTAACAAAGCCATCAGCTAAAGACGAAACTTTAATTAAATTTAAATCTCCAACCATTGTTTCTGTTTTTTCTAAATCTAATTCTATTGCAAGTTGAGGTACTTGAGAATGAGTATCTGTTTTATATGAACCACCTACAATTTTTTGAGCTTCATATTTTATTAACATGTCGACAATGTCTTGAGGTTTAAATATAATATTTGATTTTAAAAATATAAAATCTGATACTTCTTCAGTCTTTAAAAACTCTTCAACAACTTGATTTTTATGAATGTCTGAAATATCTGTTTTTTCTATAAAAACATAATCCACTTCAATTTCTTCTTTTTTTAATAAATCAATTGTGTTTATTAAGGATGTAACAAATCTAGCGTCTATGTTTAATTGATTTTGACAAGTGGTAATTAATACTATTTTTCTCATTTTTCTCCTAGTTTATATTGATAACATTATAATTAAATGTTCTCAATGGTTTATTTGAAGAAAGAACGTAACGTAATCTATTCATTTTCATTCTTTCGTATATTATAAAAAGCCCTTGATTTAACAAAGGGCTTTTCATTAATTCTGTTTAAGATTAGTTAGTTGATTTTAACTTTTCAATCTCTTCTTGTTGCTCTTTTAAAGCCTGTACAAGTTTTGGTAATAACTTGCCATATGATGCTTCTAAAGCTTCAGGATT
>JAEOTL010000112.1 GCA_016839845.1 Promethearchaeota archaeon | reverse complement strand
TACAGTAATCACTCCCCTTTGAAGTTATGATGCCTGGATTAAGAGTACATTTATGAGGCGAGGATCCCCCTTTCATATAACAATCTATAATATTTCCACCCATTATAGTGGTTTTTAAACTACCCGTATCAATTTCTTGTACGGGAGCGACAGATGTTTTGGTAATGCTACAACTGAGGTAATATATGGCCAGAATCATGAGGAAAAATGTTTTATAAACCATAGGTGATTCCTATTACTCTCCTATAGGCAATAATAAAGGTATCTTTACCAGATTACAATAAAAATCGTAATTATTTTACGACTTGAATGTATGAAACAAATAGTGATATTTATTGAAGAATTGAACATGCTCTACTCATAATGACAGTACCTGGAATAAATTAAATGCTCAAGGTATAATCAATACTCACAAAATATTTATTATATTGTAATGGGCAAATAATTGCTTATATTTTAGAAGGTAAATAAGATTCTCGCGCAGAGACGCGGAGACGCAGCGGTTTTTAAGATCCTTCCCTTTGGTCAGGACAGGCTTTTTGTCAAGACATAAAGAAGGAAGATCGTTTCAACAGTGAAAAATATTTTAGCAGCGACCTTATTTTACTGGAAGAAAAGTTTATATTCCTTAAATATATAAACATTATCACATGTAGCAGGCGAAACGTTAGTTAGGTTTTAAGTAATTAAAATGAGAATAATTAGTGGCAAAAGAACAATTTATACATATACTTACTTATTTACTTCTGCAAAATTTTCCTACGAAAATGGGATTCGAAAGGAAAATAATGATGAAGAGGGATACTTTTTTAATTATCTAAATTCTATACTACTTTTCGCTTTTGTTCTCGAGCTTATCTAAACCATTGTGGAGAGAGCATCGTAGATTTTTGGAACAATATAGACAAAATCAGAACTCTCGATAAATTAGAAGTAATATCAAATATAATGGGAATTCATTTCGATTAATCCAGGAGACCTTATCAAACTGTAAAAGAACTGCTTAGAGTGCGGAATCATTTAGTTCATGCTCGGATAGAAAACTTGGAATCAATCATTGAATTAAATGAAGAATAAAATGTAAGAGAAAAGAAACCTATGTCCAAGTGGGAGGAAATGTGTGCGCAGGAATCAGTTGAGAGAATAATGCAAGATATAGGGGAAATTATTGTTTTTCTTCATAAAAGTGCATTTAGTAATGAATCTCCATTTTTAGTGATGGACAGTGGATTCTGGGGATGATTAAAACCTTACACACGATTTAACGCGGACGACTTCAGCTGTAGCATGTAAAGTTATCTTATTAAGGTCCGCCGCCGTTTAACCACAGACCGTTAGCTAAGCACAGAAAACGAAGGTTCAACATGAACAAGATTCTGATAATTTTATCTTTGTGTTTTTCAAATTTGTTATCTATAAATATTAACTACTTAGGATATTGGGAAAGAAGTAATGGTCCCTTTGGTGGATTTGTCTCCGACATTTTGGTTCATGAAGACACACTTTTTTGTGCTACACATGCGGGTCTGTATAAAAAACAAGGATCAATGAGTTGGAAATTTATTGGTTTCGGGAACCTGTCCATTCGTGAGATAGCCAAGAACGATTTTTATATTTATGCTGCTGGTAATTCTGGATGCTATAGATATAATTTGATCACAGAAGAGATTGAGGAGTTATATTCAGGTTCAATTCAATCTATCGCAGCAATAGACTCTATAGTATTTCTGGGTTCTGGTTATTATCCTGGTATATACAAAAGTGTGGATTACGGAGAGACTTGGGAAGAATCAATTAACGGAATTGATAACTATGATATAGAAAAGATTTTTATAACAGAATCAAAAACCATCTTGGCATCTGCAGCAGGAGCATCAGGATCAGGTGTTTTCAGAAGTACTGATTTCGGAGTAACATGGAGTCGAATTGACTCAAATAAATATGCCTGGAAATTCCAGGGTATTTGCCAGCAAAATAATAAACTATACGGATATGATTATACAAACTATGCAAAAGTGATTAGCGACATTTATTTTTCCCGCTTGACGACAATTAAATTTCCCGTTTTTCACGGGGATTAATTAAACTTTCCAGATCATTAACCGGAGGATCTGGATGGTAACAGACAATCAAGTGAGGAAAT
>JAEOTL010000311.1 GCA_016839845.1 Promethearchaeota archaeon | reverse complement strand
GATCATACTTTCAGAATAAAAAGGTAATTCTAGGTAGTTTCGACCTTTTAAATCTTCGATAGAATATCCAAACGTTTTCTCAGTAGCTAAATTGCAATCTATAATTTTTCCAGTAAAATCTAATAAAGCAATTGCATTTGGAGAATTTTCAAATAAGTTTCGATACTTTTCTTCTGATTCTTTTAATTGTTGTTCTACTTGCATTTTTGTGATCGTCGTTCCTATTTCTCTACCTATCGCTTGAAGCACTTCTTTTTCTTCACTTGAGAAAATATAACGCTTTGTTGAAGTAAAATTTAACGCACCAATAATTTGTTCTTTATCAAAAAGAGGAATAACGGCTAAGGATAAAAATCCCCATTTCTCTGAATGTTCGGGAACGAGTAATTGAAAGTTATCGGTAAATATGGCCTGACCTTTGATTATAACATCATAGTGAGGACTTGCATCGTATTTTAATCGCTTTACGCTTTCTATAAAATCGGAAGGGAGTCCTTTATGGCACACAATTTCAGCAACTTCTTCCTTTTTATTCACTAAATATATAGCTCCTCCATCAAACTCCATTCTTTTGAGAACTGAATGTATAATTTCATCCAGTAATCCTGATAAATCTACTGCTTTGTTTCCCGTTAAAATGATGCGATCTAAGATTTCCAACTTTTTAATATATAATTGTAATTTTTCCTCGGCTTTCTTGCGTTCGGTAATGTTTCTCGAGATCGTTATCGCTTTTTTCTTTCCGTCAGAATCCGTGAATATCCTACCCTTACAAGAAAACCACAAAAAATGCCCGTCCTTGTGTTTAAGTCTCAATTCGGTTATACCTTCCCCATTCCTAAACCCTTTCGTTATGTTCTTGATAGCTATCTTTATATCGTCTGGGTGGATGATGTCATGCCGAGTCTTTCCTAGCATATCTTCGTTAGAATATCCCAAAATATTCCTGTAAGTTCCTTCGTTTATATATTCGTGTTCAAATTCGATATTTAGAACAGAGATCAAGTCGTTAGCATTTTCCGAAATGAGACGATATTTTTCTTCAGATTCTTTTAATTTTTGTTTAGCTATCTTTTGTTCTGTAATATCTCGCATATATTTAATGATCCCATTAATATCACCTGTTTCTTGATCATATAAGGGAAAAGTATAGACATTGAAGATTTGATCAATCTCACCATTGATCTCTTTATAAAATTCGCTCTCACAATAATTTTCCTCAGTTTTTAAGATATCCCGGCATTCGCAATCTTCACAAGGATCAGTTCTATTGCGAAATGCTTGAAAACATTTTTTACCTGTAATCGGTTTAGAATGGGAATACCATTCTTCAATTTTAGGATTAAAACTTATGATGTTATAGTCTGTATCAAGGACACATATACCATCTTGAATACTTGAAAATATATTTGATAGATATTTCTCTGATTCTTTTAACTTCTTTTCAGCTTTTACACGATCGGTAATATCTCGGAATGTTCCCCAAATACGCAAGATTTTATCCTTTTCTAATACACCATAACCATTGTTAAGAAAATAGCGATCTTCTGCATCTGGGGTCTTTTCAATGCCCAAACCATCAGTGATACGATATCCTCCCTTAATCATATCCCTAAATAACTTATCTAAACTACTCGGAGTAGTTCCGAAGAGATCAGTTAATTTATGACCTATAACATCTTCTACTCTCTCGGCTCCATATGTTTTAGCACAGACAAGGTTGCAATCAACCAATATACAATCATACATAAGTTTAACTTGTTCTTCAATTGGTAAATCAATTGGTATTGGTGGAATAAACTCATAGCAAAACACAGCATCAGTTGTCTGTTCAATTAAAGACCTTAACCGACGTTCCGTTTCCTTAAGTTTCTCTTCAATCATTTTCCGATCGGTGATATCAATAGCCAGTCCAATAATACCTATAATTTCACCTTTCTCATTATGATAAGGAGTTTTATTGGTAAGTGCCCAGATATTTCCATCAGGGAATTCAGCAGATTCTTCAATATTTAACTTCGGTAATCCACTATTATAAATCTCTAAATCATCTTGTTGAAATTTTTCTGCTTGATCCCTAGGAAATAAATCAAGAGAAGTTTTTCCTATAATTTTTTCTTTTTTGAGATTAAGGGAATCAGCAAAATTCTGATTTACACGAGTTACTACATCATTTCTATCCTTGCAAAACAGCATCCCTGGAATTATATCTAAAATAGTTTCTAATTCATTACTTAAACTTCTAAATTTCTGTTCAGATTCTCTTAGTTTTAATTCTGCTTGTTTTTTTTCAGTATTGTCTCTTATAACACCAATTAGTCTTACATCCTCATTTGTATCAATTACATTAAAATTCGAAGAAACTGGAACGTAGTAACCTTTTTTATGCTTAAGTCTGAAGTCAGCAGAGATCCTTGCTCCACTGTTGAAAGATTCTTTCACTTTTTCTGCAATATTTAATAAATCATCTGGATGGAGATATTCAAATACTTTTTGCCCAATCATCTCACCAGGATGAAATCCTGATATCTCAAATAATTGATTACTAACATAAGTACATTTTCCGTTAAGATCTAGTTCATAAATAATATCTGAGATATTATTTATCAAACTGCGATATCTTTCTTCGGATCCTCTTAATTTAAATTCTGACTCAACTCGATTGGTTATATCGATTAGAGTAACCAAACTTGCTGGAGCTCCTTGAAACTCAATTCTTTTATTATATTCTTCTACCCATTTTAATTTTCCACTTTTAGTAATTAATCTAAAAATAGAACTGGAAACGTCATCTAAATCACCTTGTTCGCTTCTTTTCAAACGGTTCATAATATCCTCTAAATCTTCACTATAGATTGTCTTGGCGATATCTTGTCCTGTCCAGTTTAACATTTCCCCCACAGTATAACCATTAATATCGGAAAC
This sequence comes from Promethearchaeota archaeon, assembly GCA_016839845.1. The sequence continues at coordinate 4,688 of JAEOTL010000311.1, read as the reverse complement.
TGCTTGGTTAATATATTTAAATCTGCCTTCCTGGATTATGAATATGCCCATTAATGATTGTTCTGTGAGTATTCTATATTTCTCTTCAGATTCTCTTAATTTCTGTTCAATTACTTTTCGTTCTGTAATATCAATTACAACCTCAGCAACTTTATTAATAGTACCATCAGGATTAGGATATGGAGCAGAAATTAATTCATAAGATCTCCCGTCAGCGGCATCCAATTCAGTACGTTCAACTATACTAGACTTTAAAGCTTCTTCCATCGGGCAAAATTCGCATGGATTTTCTAGACCCATGTAACTTCTATAACAATTTTTTCCCCTACAATCTCCGAATTTTTCTTTTAAGACTTGGTTCTGGAATACTACTTCATAATCTTTGTTGACAATATCTATTCCGATTCCAACGTGTGTCAAACCATCAATTAAGGAGTGATATTTGTCATCCAACTCTTTCAATTGGTTGCTGATCTCTTGAACCTTTTTTTCTAATAGTGAAATAATCTCTTGAAAATCCTTATCTGGTTTTTTCAATAAATTCTTTAAATGTTTTCTTTCAGATGAGGAAAACACATTTAACGCAGAACTGGCCATAATTTATCATCCTTATACCTTAAATTTGAATAATTAGCAAAATAATTTGCATTTTGATAATAATATTAAATATTTTTAAGAATTAGCATTTTGAAAAATTAGTTTAATATTTTATAATGAGCTTGTTTTTATTCTTAGTTTTTTTTATTTTCAATGATAAAATTCAAAATAAATATAAAAGGCGGTGAATAAATTGGTAAAAGCGATCCCATATTTACTAGTAAAGAATGGTAAGAAAGCAATTGAGATTTATAAAGAGTTATTCGACGCAAAATTGATGGAACATCAACCATTTTCTAAAGAAGTTGGAAAGGAGTTTGGGATGCCTGATGATTTTGATTATGAAAATTCAACAATGCACGCTAAGTTAGATATAGGTGGTGCGGAAGTTTACTTAGCAGATAATGTAATGTAAAGGGGAAGCCCTCCAGGCATCGTTGAGATTACCTTAGATCTTGACACTAAAGAACATCTGGATAAAATATATGATAAAGTGAAGGAAAAAGGATACCCAATACTCATGGAATTAGAAAAAACCTTTTGGGGTGCTTATTTTACACGATTTGAAGATCCAGAAGGAATTGGTTGGCAATTAAACTTTAGTGAAAGTGAATAATTTTTACTCTATCAATACTTTTTTCTTTTTCTTATATTTATACAAATTAAGTAAGTTAAATTTTTTTAAAATAAATTAACTATAATAAGAAATTAGTTAATATGTTCTAAATCCCCTTATGCCTAAATCTAAATTTTATGATATTGTCAAAATGGATAACATTCGGGTATCAATACTGAAAACCAGTCATTTCAGTGTGGGAACATCACCTTATTACGCACATCAACATGGACTCGCGATTGATATATATCAAAACCTAACTTTAAAAAATTATGATGTATTAAGCCCCGTTTCAGGAAAAGTATTAAAGATTAAGACTCTTGCTGCTCCTAAACCCAAGTTTCCCGATGGAATTGATAATGATTATCTACTTTTAATTAGTAATCCTAGTAATTCTGATCTTCTATGGAAAATTATGCATGTTAAACCAGTACTAAAAGTAGGCGATGAGATTAAAGTAGGAGATTTCCTAGGCGAAACAATTCGCAATGGTTATTTTGCTTATTGGTCAAGCCCTCACCTGCATCTGGAGGTAAGATCAGTTACTGATGCTGTCCGTGCTAGAGGGGGAATTAACTTTTCTTTAGCTCTTAATGAAAAATGTAAATCTCAAAATGTAAGTGAGGATATAACTACAACACAAATTCCAATCAAAATTCATTCTGTTTATCCAGAAATGGTTCTTGCAAATTTACCACAACATTTTTATCGTAAAATTTCACCAATTACTGGAGTTATTACTAGAGTTGGTAATTTAGAATGCATTTTAGATGGAGGAATTCCTCATTATAAAATTGGTACCATTATATCACCACGAAAATTCAACTCTGATTCATCTCAATCAATTTTCTTTGGAACTAACAAAATTGGCACCTTAAATGAAACAAATGGCCAATTTGGGTTTTTTAAATTTGATGATATTAAATTTCTTCTAAATGATAAAGAAATAAGAGGAATTTCTTTATATTTAGCAAATTTCTTGCCATTGATAAAGATAATTCCATATGAAAAAAATGAATTTTTATTTGAACCAAAATCGACTCAATATTTGAGCATTCTACCTTAAATTGCCTATTGATGCTTTAAGCACACTTTCAAATTTATCACAGATAAAATCAGCATCTTCTTCAGTTATATTTAGTGGGGGTTTTATTTTTATCAAATTCCGCATTGTCATTTTACCAGTTCCAGTAAAATAAGGCATACTAGGGCCAAAGAATATATTTTGTCTTACACCTTCGTGAAGGATATCTTCCATCAGTTCAGTAAAAGGTTCTCTTGAATCTTGCTCTTTAACTAACTCAATTCCAATGAATAAACCTGGACCTCGAATATCACCTATGACCTCATATTTTTCTTGGAGTTCTTTTAATCGTTTGGTGATCTGTTTTCCCCTCTCTTCACAGTTTTCTCCAATTTTTGCTTTTTCTATAACCATGAAAGAAGCAAGTCCCGCTGTACAACCAATCGGCGTATTACAAAATGTTGTGTGGTCTTCAGCTGCGGTAAATCTTTTCTTTATTTTTCTGGATGCTATCATTGCACCCAATGGAAACCCTCCCCCAAGAGCTTTAGTAAAGCACATCATATCAGGAGATACATCTAGTCCATTTTCTTTCTCGTATTTTTCTGTTAGAGTGAAGTGTTTGCCTGTTCTCCAGACTGCAGTTTGAGATTCATCATATATAATAAAAATTTTTTCTTCTTCACAAATTTCTCTTAATTTAATAAGAAAATCTGGTGGAAAGGGAATATGACCCCCAGCTGCTTGATAAGGCTCTAGGATCACTCCCGCGAGCTTTCTTGTAGTTAAACCCATTAAATATTCGTTAACTAAATTGAAACACTCCATATTACATTGAGGATCCTTCTTACCGTATAAACCGTTTTCGTATTTCCATAAACATCGATAACAGTAAGGTTGCGGAACTCGCGTAAAAAAATCTATTCCAAAAGTTCTAAACCTTGTTATTGGATGGAAGGGTTGAGATGCTGTGAGCATAGCTAACGTATTTCCATGATATCCTCCTCTAAAAGTTAAAAAGTGATCTCCATCTCTAGAAGCTACTAAAGCAAGTTTTACCGCAGCTTCAATTGCTAAACTACCACCTTCATTATTTATATGAACCCTACCTCCTTTTAATCTCCCTGGAGATAACTCAGATAATTTATTTATAAACTTAGCTCGTGATGGAGATACTACATCAGATTTAATATGAGTTAACCTTTTCATTTGTTCTGCGACAGCATAATTAATGTCGGGATTAGCAAATCCCAACGCTAATGTCCAATTCTGAGATGTGCAATCTATTATTTCAGATATTTCCCCCGTTTTGAAGTCTTTTACGACCACCCATGAAGACCCCGGTTCTTTTGCTTCAATTAATACTTTCTGCTCATAAAAAACATTAATACAATGTTTATCAAACAGGAGCAATTCTTCTTCATTCACACCCGATGAAATTGCCCTTAATTCTTCTTTACTTAACACTTTAGGATTAAATTCAACCATTTTGACTCACAATAATTTGAATTTGATTTAAATCTATATAATAAATGGAAGGATTAAAAGTTTTAAGACTTATACACAAAAATGTTAATTTGAAACCTTCTTATTGTTTTGGAAACATTTTGTTTTTTATTCATTTTTTGTAAGCAAAGGAAGTGTAAAATAGAAGGTCGATCCTTTGTTTCTTCCACCAGATTTTACCCTTATCCTTCCTCCATGTAATTCAATAATTTTTTTAGTAATAAACAATCCTAAACCGGAACCCTCAGTTATAATATCAAGTCCTTGCCCATATCGTTCAATTTTTCCAAATTGTGAAAATAATCTTTTCCTTTCTTCGTTTGTAATTCCAATTCCATTATCCTGTATTGAAATTAGAATATTATCTTGTGCTACAGCGGATTTAATTATAATCTCCCCATCTGGAGGAGTATATTTTATTGCATTACTGAGTAAATTACTTATGACAAGGTGGATTTGTTCTGGTTCAAACCATGTGATTAGCTTATCATGAATATCTAGACTAATTTTATGATTTCTTAACCTAATTAACCCCTGTAATTCTTTTATACATAATTTTACTAGAAATGAAAGATCTTCTTCCTTTTTTTTTATTTCAACTGATTCACTTTCTAGTTCTGAGGTTTTCAATATATCATGTATTAGATTTTCTAATCTTTCACATCCAAGTTTGATTTCATGAACCGTAGCTAACACATAATCATCCAATTTTTCTTTATGAACCGTTAATAAGAGATCAGAGAATCCCTTAATTGAAACGAGTGGTGTTTTTAGCTCATGAGATGTTCTCCTAAGAAGCTCTGATTTTAAATGGTTAAGTTTTATTAATTCTTGCTCAGCTTTCTTCTTTTCAGTGATGTCCATGATGGTGACTAATTCTGCTGGTTTTCCTCGATAAATAATCGGTTTGGAGAATTGATCAATCCATTTTAATTTACCATATTT
>JAEOTL010000310.1 GCA_016839845.1 Promethearchaeota archaeon | reverse complement strand
TCTCACGTATAGATTCAATTGAAGCTGAATTATCAATATGTGCTAATTTTATTAAGATATTATGAAGTTTATTAGGATCTAATTCAGAACCATCCCATTCTTTATTATCTATATACAGATCTTTCAAGGCAAATTGCTCTGATAAAAGATGAAGTAAAGTTTTGTGACTTCCAAATGCGTTATTTACGAGTTGGGAATACACAACAATAGATTTTTCCTGAGCCAGGCTAACAAGATAATTAAGTATTTCATCATGGGTTAAGATATTAACATCGGCACCACAATTAGGACATTTTCTTATACCAAACCTTGCATAGAGCAATCTAAATAAGGGATGCAATCCTGATGCGGTAGCTAAAGTTGAGCCGGGGTTTCTATTTAGTAAATTCTGTCCAACCGCAACTGCGGGACCTAATCCATTTATTGACCCTACTTTAGCTGGAGCAAGTTTATAAGAGGATCTCTGACTCGCCCATTTTCGACTATAGCCGAATAATTCGATCAATCGACGATTTGACTCATGATATAGAGTATCGAACACAAGTGAAGATTTTCCACTCCCTGATATTCCGGTTACGACCGTTAAGCCACCGGAAAATGTAACGTCGATGTTCTTAAGGTTATTTTCTGTTGCTCCTTTTATCTCGATATCCATTGATTTATTTTTTTTTTTATGTTGAAAATTATTTTTACGTCTTTCTAACTATTGAGTTAAGTAAATTTAATTTAAATAAAAACCCGTATTGGAATTTTTATTCTTTTTAATTTCTTCAGGAGTTCCAATCGCAATTACCTCTCCTCCTCGAGGGCCACCCTCAGGACCTAATTCAATAAGATAATCGGTATACTCGAGGATGTCTGGGTCGTGTTCTATAATTATTACGCTATTTCCTTCTTGTACGAGTTGTTCAAGCAATTCCATGAGTTTCACAGCATCATAGAATGATAAACTTACTGTAGGCTCATCCAATATATATAGTGAATTTCCCTTCCGGGTTTTGCCTAGTTCTTTTGCTAATTTTATTCTCTGGGCTTCACCCCCACTAAGAGTTGGGGCCGGTTGTCCTAATGTTATGTATCCCATACCAATTTCATCCAATATCTTTAAGACGTTGGCTACACTACTTTGTGATTTGAATAGCTCCAAAGCTTCTGTAACAGTCATATTAAGTACATCTGTTATTGATTTTCCTTTATATTTAACCTCTAAAATTTCGGGTAGGTATCTTGAGCCTTTGCATTCTTTGCATGGTATTTCAAAGCTGCTAAGAAAGGATATCTGAAGATCTTGTACTCCTTGCCCTTTACAAGAGGGACATTTTCCCTTATCCGAATTGTAGGAGAAATGACCTGCTGCATATTTTCTTTTCTTGGCTTCTGGGGTTTTAGCGAAAACATTCCTAATCTTATCCCAAATTCCTATAAACGAACTAGGAGTGGAAGTTCTTACTCTTGAAATCGGTTTTTGACTTACTACTACTAATTTATCGATATATTCCCATCCTTCGACAGTACCAGAATATTCGAGCAGTTCATCTCCATTTTCTTCATTATTGCTGTTATTATTTGCTTTCTTTTTGGGCAAATCAGCTCCTCTCTTGTAATAGGGGGTTAATAAAGGAACCAAGGTGTCCAAAATCAATGAACTTTTTCCGGACCCTGATACCCCACATAACCCCACCATCATCCCTAAAGGAATCTTTAATGTTACATTCTTCAAATTATTGGTCTTAGCATTTTTGAGAGTAATGAATTTGGTTGTATTATTAATAGTCCTTTGATCTTCCTTAGATTTTTTAGGAAGTGATACAATACCCGCTAAGAACTGACCAGTATGGGATTCCTTAATTGATTTGATCGCTCTAAGTAATCCTTGATAAACTATATTTCCCCCATTGATTCCCGCTCCAGGGCCTATATCAATTACTTCATCCGCAATTTCAATAAACCGCTTATCATGTTCAACAACAATAACAGTATTTCCTAAGTCTTTAAGCCTTAGTAATATTTTAATTAAAGAATCTTTTTCTTTTTCATGTAAACTCATACTTGGTTCATCTAATATATAAATGAGGGAATCAAGGCCAGCGTCTAAATGAGTCATAAGTGATAATCTTTGGAGCTCTCCTCCACTCAGAGTTGGAAGTGATCGATTCAAATGTAAATATGATAAACCTACATCTGCCATATGGCTTAATCCTTCCTTTAAACTGTCTACTATAGAATTACCTTGAGGACTCTGGACATTATTTTCTGAAAGATGATCTAGAAAGTCGATAAAATTATCAATAGTCATCAAAGCTAATTCGCCAATATGTTTATCTCCGAGCTTGATACTTCGAGCCTGTTCATTTACCCTATATCCCTCACACTCTTCACATTTTGATTTTATCATGTAATTATTTATTCTATTTCTTCTATAGGCACTTTTGCTTTCTGCTAATGCCCGTTTAATATGGGGTATTATTCCTTCATATTCATATTCTAATTTACCCGAAAACCTTTTAGACTCCCATTTAAAATCTAGTGTTTTACCACTACCATATAGGAACATTTTTTTTATATCCTCTGATAAATCCCTAAAAGGAGTATTTATATCGAAATCATAAAAGTTTGGTAATTGTTGTACCAATTTTAATTGATCTGCGAAGACTGCTGAGCCTGCTTTCGTAATCTCAATAATATTTTTATTATCGTCGGGGATAATCAGATCTTCTGAAATATGTGATGTATATCCTCTTCCTCTGCACTCCAAACACATTCCTGAGGGTTCATTAAATGAAAAATGCTTTATCTGAAGTCTCTCTATAACCATACCACATAGGTCGCATTCAAGATTATCATTTACAGGTTCCTTACATATCGGGCAAATTAAAACACCTTCAGTTACATAGAGCATCCTTAACATCCCGTAGATACCTGTTCTAGTCCCTACTGTGGAACGAGGATTAAAAATGCGGGTGGTTCTCTGCTCTACTGCAACAGTCGGACTTAAACCTTCAATTAAATCGAAGGGTTTTTCATCTTCAAATTTCGGGGGAAAACCAATTGACTGAAGATATCTATTCATCCCTTCATCAAATATTATATCAAAAGCTAGGCTTGATTTACCGGAACCAGACACTCCCGTAATAAGAATCATCTTTCCTTTCGGAATATTAACGTTAATATTCTTTAAATTATGAATCCTAGCTCCCACGACTTTTATCTCATCCATTCTTAACTCCTCCCCTCCATTAGTTAATCTTTTGCATTATATAAGTTACGCAATCAAACTGTAAGGGATCTTTCTTAACCATTTCGATCTCCATCAAATGTTGTTGAATTTCTTTGATTTCATCCAGATTGTTAAATTTATTTCGCAGATTTTTTATTTTTTCTTCCAACGGGCTATAATATTCATTCCACCAGCATCCTTCTTCCCAAGGTATTTCTTTAATAAGCTCAAATCCGTACCGAGGGAAATGTTTAAGCTTCCTTCCCGCCCACTTCGTTGCTTCACCTGTAACCAAGAAACCATTCAGTCTTAAAATTCTATTACATTCTGTTAAGGTTTTTTTGAGATCAAGAAGATGTATAACACCTTCTTCCCAAATAATATCAAACGTGTTGTCCTCGAATTTTGTGTCATACACCGAACGATTAAATACTTTAATTCTGCTTGTAAGACCTTTTTGTTTAATTTCTAGGTTGAATTTGTCCAAAACTTTTTGATCAATATCAATGCCAGTTATTTCACCATTGCTTAACTTAGCCAATTCTAAGGTAGGCATCCCTGTTCCGCATCCAATATCGAGGATAAGAGGTTTGTCTATCTCTGGGATACTTTCATAAGCTAATCTCGTATACTTAAGAAAAACTGATCGGATCCCATCTGCATCTAATTCTTTTAGTATTTTTTCTTTCATTTCCTCTTAATTCCTCTTACTTTATATTTGGATTTATTTCATTACCACAATCATAGCATTCTTCATCGTGAATGCAAATCTCTCCCCCACATTTAGGGCAAGTATAGAGCTCTTCTTGCTCTTGGAGCCACTTATTAACTCCAACTTCCTTCATTCTTTTTAAATTTTCTATTAGGCTTAAAGAATACCTTTCTGTGTAAGTATTACTAATTTTTTTTAAGTTTTGACAAGGAAATTTATCACATTCATAACAAAATTCTAATTCATTATTTCTGAGAGGGGGACAATCCCTTCGTATAAACGCACAGTTTTTATTTCTAATTCTGCATCCCCTACAACCTATTTTTAACCCTTTCTCTTCTAAGAGGTCTTTCTTCAATACAAGATATTGACGACACGAACCGCAATATATCCCACAGGGCGCAGCTAGAGCTTTTTCTACCATTTTGTATCTCCTAGTTCCTTATTTTTGATAATTTTTTGAATAATTGTTCTTCTTTTGAGAGGATGGTAAGAGCTAAATTTTGTAATTCATGCAAATTTACTTTGCTTAAACAATCATCATTGAATTCAATTGCAGCATGGTTTAAAGTCTCTGCAATCGACGTCCAATTTTTGGCAGAGTCTTCAATAAGCGGGATACTATCTTCTATCATTTTAAATTCATCTTTAGTCCAGGCTTTTGACCCTTCTTTTAATTCAGGATGGGTTAATAATTCTTTAAGAAAACTATTGTATAAATTTCTAAAGGACGCCCCACCGGTTCCCCATGTTTCTATATAGCCGTACATTAACTCAAACATTAATCTTGAGCGTGAAATTGAGTTTCCTTCAGGATCCTTGGTTTCCCCAATTAACTTTTCATCCCATCGAGGGATTGAAGACGCGAACAATTTTAGGCCTTGAATTCCGCTACTGTTTACCGAAGGACGCAGCATATTATTTACTACTTTTTGGATCGCCACCTTAACGCTTGCAGCTAGAGGAGGATGTTTTCCGTCTGGTCTTCTTTTCATAGAAAATTGGGCATTATTTGGGCGCATAAATTTAGGTCCATATTCGGAACTTCGACCTTTCTTTAATTGTTTTATCGTAACTTCTTGAAATCCATCGTGTTCAGTGTCTCCTACATACGCGATCCCATTTTCCTCATCATACCCTGCTAGTGTTATTGCATGACCGCCAAAGTGAACCTCCCCTTCTCTCTCAAAATACGGTAAAAATCCTAAATCAATTTCAAGAATTAAGGGAACATTTTGATCAATTAATTTCTTCGACTCCTCCCACGCTTTATCAGCACTAGTGAATGATTGTTTTCTTAATGTAATTCCTAATAAACGACAGGCTAAGGAATTAGGAACGATAGTTCCTTGTTTACCCCCAAGGAAAAAGGGAATATCTGATTCTGGAATAAACGATACACTATTTGTAGTATCGAAAAAACCGAATCCCATCGTTGCGTCAAGCCCAAAAGCCATTGCTTCCGACATAGGGAATTCATAAAATTCAAACACATCTCGCATTGAAGAAGACTCACAGTGATGACCCACTCTATGAACAAAATCCTTTACCATATGTTTATTTGCCATCTTTTCCTCCTCTATTTTTAATTTCCTCTAAAACGAAATTTAAGAAGTCTAGGTCAGTTTCTAAGATTTTAATGGGGTGCAAGAATAATCCCCTAACATTCAAAGGCATTTTGGAATTCTCTTCCAACATATCCTCTAGTTCTTTTTTATGTCTTTCAATAGCATTAAAAGAATGTGTAAACGCTTCAATTTGCTGTTCTTTTGTCAGAATTGGGAGCATTGAAAAAGCTACATAAAAATTTTCATCATTTCTTCCAATGAATTCTCTTAATACATTATAGGTTTTTGTTATAAGTATTTTTGAACCATAATCCGTAATTGAATAAACTTTTCGTATGCGATTATCAAATTCTTCTGTGTGAAAACTTACTAACCCAATTTCCTCTAGGTTGCTTAAATCATTATATATTGATGATTTTCCAATACTTGTCCAATCCCTCATTCCTCTCTCATCGATTCTTTGATTAATACTATAGGCATGGCTAGGAAATTCTGCGATTAAGCCCAACACTACAAATTCTCTATGATTTAATTTGTACTCTATTTTTGCTGTCATTTTCAAGACTGTTTTCAATTAATTTTTTATGAATACTCTCATTTAATAATATTCCAGATATAGAATATTATTGATCAAGAGTATATAAATATTAGCATTTTTCTAAATGCTAAAAATTGGTCTCTAGAAAGTTTTTTAGCACTTTTGAATATTCTTAGTATAAAAATATACTATTGGTGTTTTCTGATGTTAATTAAGACAATTAAAAATAAGGAAGAGGAAATCTCAAAAAACCCTTTTAAACGAAAATTCGCAATTGTGATGCCTTTTGTATTGATCACCAGCACATTTCTAGTCTTCCAACTGTACGTTAGACTTGTTGGACCCGGATTAGCATGGTATCTAGGATTGATGACCTACTGGCTGACGTGGTGTTTGGTATTCTCATTATGGATAATTGGTAAAAAGCGAGTAAGGGAACTTGTTCGACCTCAGAAACCTGATAAGATTATAGTTGTTCTGGTTCTCGTTCCTATGTTACTCGCAGGTATCTGGAGATTTGTGGCTGGGATGAGTTATCCAAAAGAAAGTATTTGGATCGTATTTGGGTTAGTGATGACATCATTTGGGAACGGGATTTTCGAGGAACTACTATGGCGTGGTGTGTACATGGAATTATTTCCAAAGAATAATTGGTACCGAATTGGATGGTCGACCTTGTGGTTTTCACTTTGGCATTTCGTACCAGGTTCTATCTCGTCTAACTCCGGCGTAATTGGTTTGGTATTGGGGTCAGCATTTTTCGGTATCTACCTTAGCCTACTTGCTAAAAAAACAGGTACTATCTGGTGGTCAATAATTGCCCATATTCTTGGTGGACTTGTGATAATTGCTTAGTAAATTTTATATAAAAAATTACCAACCATTTTTCCAAGAGCCTAATTCTCAAGCTTTTATTCTTTTTTTTTTTGATAGAAATTTAAAGAATAGAAGATATTTGATGTTATAGCACAAAAAATCATTAATAAGATAAAAAATACAATAATTTAGATTAAGCGTGTCAAAGAAAAACCCACCAGTAATTATTGTTCATGAAGAAAAATGTACATTTTGCCGAATATGTCAATTAATCTGTTCTTCCGTATATGAAAAAAAATTTGCTCCTGCTAGGGCGTTCATCCAAATTCAAGATTCGTATCAATTGTCTCCAAGAATTTATTTTACAGAGAAATGTACTAAGTGTGGGCAATGTGTTTCACATTGTCTTTATGGAGCTTTAGAAATAATGGAGGAGGTAAAATGAAAGAGTGGTATGGGTATACAGGAAAGATCCTTAAAGTAGATCTAACGAATGATAATATTACAGTTGAACGTGAGAGATTGGAAGATCTCAAACTATTTATTGGTGGGATGGGGATGAATTGCAAGCTTGGAGCTGAAATTCTGAGACCAAAGATTGACTCTCTTTCTGAGGAAAACGTCATTATTCTTGGGACAGGACCTCTTGTAGGAACTATTACTCCTGGCGCTTCCCGTACTGTAGGTTTATCAAAATTTCCGGCAACGGGTGCCATTGCTAACTCTTGTGGGAGCATGAGTTTTGGGTTTAATTTAAAACATGCGGGATTTGACCACATAATTATATCAGGTAAATCAGATAAAAAAGTGGTTTTAACAATTATCGATGATCATGTGGAATTAAGTGATGCTACCGAATTATGGGGTAAAGACATTGTAGAAACGACTAATTTTCTATGGAAGAAAAATACGAATAGTGGTGTAATTGCCATAGGACAGGCAGGCGAGAATTTGGTGTATGGATCACTCGCTTTAATAGATAAAACCGCAACATTTGGGCGAGGAGGGTTAGGTGCTGTAATGGGTTCCAAAAATCTCAAAGCAATTGCAGTTAAAGGAACAATGGGTATTTCCGTAGCCTACCCAAAAGAATTTTCTAAGTTATATGAGAAACAAATTGAGAGGGTACGGAATTATGCTCACCGAGATTCTTGGATTGAGTTAGGAATGCTCCGAAGCTTACCCGTTAATGGGACATTATTAGCTAAAGGGGAAAAGGAAAAAGCAAGACAAGCGAGTGAAAAATTCTATATAGAGAAATTAAAGAAAAGGCGAATTGCCTGTCCTTCTTGTCCTATGGCGGATAAAGACATTCTTGAAATAAGAGAAGGAGAATTCAAAGATTTAGTTAATTACACCTCGTCCGTTATAAATCCTTTAATGATGCTTAACTTAGAGTGTCTTGATTCTTCATATCACGCTGTTAAAGCTTATGATATTATAAGTAGATATGGATTAGATTCACTTACAATAACTTCTCTCATTGAATTCCTTGGTAGAATGTATAAAGAGGGAGTAATTAATCAAGCTGATTTGGGCTTTGAGTGGAAGAATGATTTTAACACGTTGATTAATTTAATTGAAAGTATTGTACACAGAGAGGGATTTGGTGATTTACTAGCGGATGGATGGAAAAAATTGGCTGAATCTAATGAAACTTTAGCAGATGAAATATTGACAGTAAAAGGGTTGGATATTGTATTTGAACCTCGATTAATGCGTCTTGGGACAATGGAATTTGAGCAAGTAGTAAACCCTAAAGGGTCACACGTAGCTTCTGGGGGGTCTCCTACCTACGTTGGTGCAGGAGGTTCTCTCGAAAGATTCAAAATTCATTTCAAACGGATGGGAGTTCCCGACTCTGCTATAAGTAGAATTTTTAATCCCCCCTTAGAGATCATGGGCATTAATGTAGGAAGACTTACACGTTATTCTGAGGATTGGTATACCGTTTTGACGTCACTTGGACTATGTGCAAGAGCCCAGATGAATCGATTTTGGGGTCTTGAATTAGCCACAGAATTTTATAACGTGGTAACTGGTATTGAGTTACAACCAGAAGATTTAAGAATTGCTGCTGAGCGTACCTGGAATTTACTTAAGATTATGAATACAAAAGAAGGATTCAGCAGAAAAGATGATAAGTTCCCAAAAGGATGGTTTAAACCCTTAGCATTTGGTAATACACAACTTGAAATTCAAGATTTCATGGGGGGACAAGTAATCACACTAGATCTCGCTAACCAACTACTCGATGATTATTATGATGAAAGAGGATGGGATATAATCAATGGTATCCCTACTGATACTAAAATTAAAGAATTAAATTTAGAGAAGTTTGATGGGGGATAAATCTATGGATATGAAAGATATATTGAAAATTTGTAAATTAACTGAGGAAGAAATGGAAGAACACTTACGATTAACAAAAGATATTGATCATAAAGAAGATCATAAACGAGCGTATAGAACTATGATGAATCCAACAAGAAGGGAATTGTTAAAATTCATAGGAACGAATATAAGAACAATTGAACAAATAAAGAATAATTTTCAAGATGTAGAACAGATTAATTATCATCTAACAATGTTAGAACAATTATTTTACATTATGAATACAAAAAGTGGTTGGAAAGCTACTCCTAGGGGGATTGGATTCTTAAATAACGTATTATTGGGAGAGTAGGGGTAGTATTATTATAAAATTGTGAAACATTAATTTGCGCTTATTTTTCTTTTTTAGAATAAGTATACAACTTAACTAATGGAAAATAACCTTTATTTAACTCACTATCAATGATGTGTTGAACAAGCTTGTATTCTGGCAACAACCCTGCATTTTCTATTACATTTTGGGCTTCAATAGGCCAATCTCCACTGTCCTTGGAATGATAATAGTTATCATAAAGCTTATTTGTTGGTGAAGGTTCTGTCCGATTATCTGGAATTGAAGAATCAACCATCAAAATACTATCTGTCCAATTCTCAAAAATTTCATTATATTCAGAAATAATCAGCCCTAACCATCCCCCAATTCCTAATTCTGATTTTTGGGGCATATTTTTACAAACATTATTATAAATTTTTACACCGGAAGCATAGACATCTAAATAGATACCATTATTTCTATTAGATAAGCCTGCTCCATTAATATAATTATGATGAATACTTGATTTCCCTACATTACAACAAGAGATATATAAGCCCCCATAATCCCCCATATTCGCTTGACCTACATCAGAAACCTTGTTCCATGCATATTCAATGTTACCTGTGTGTTCTTTCCACGCAAGGAACCGCCAACCGTTTCGAACTGCGAGAGTTGGTACTTCTCGAATTTCATTATGATAAACTTTTATATTACGTGAGAATTCCGAATATACAATAGCTGCACCAATATCGTCAATTCCAGTATACCGAATGTAATTATTACTGATTTCGACTCCATCAAAAAACTTATCGGCGTTTTCTGGGAGCATTCCACTTTTGTTTGCCTCACTCACAATTGTATTTGTTTGATTGAGTGATATTGCTGCTCGTGAGATATCGCAGAATCCATTACCGATAATTTTAATATCATTGCCTTTCAGATCAAAGTGGATTGCGTCTGATCCAATATGCTTAAAAATATTAGAATTAATTATAATTGATAGACCAGCATTAATCTGAAGTGCGTTCTCGGGTTTTGGTGTAACTGCTAATGTAGGTTCTGTAGGTGACCCAGCGGTAATGCCCATCTTTGTACCCCCACTATATTCAAAGGTTATACCTTTTATTTCTATGTTACTTATCGGATTTTGTACTGTTCCATTTAGAAGTATAAAAGTTTTTAAATTCGAATATGTCAACTCTGATTTTGCATTAAATTCGTCATCCTTAAAGGGTTTATAATAAATTTCCGATTCCGAACTATCAAGATACCATTCACCCTCTTCTGTCAAAAAGTCATACACATTTTCAAGAGCAATATCCGCATTGGAGATTACAAGACTATTCATCCAAATTAATGCCTCTTGATTTAGAACTCCCAAAGAACTCTGAGGAACTATATAGGTTTGGATACATTTAGCATTCAAAAATAGCCTTCGATCTTTAATTTGGTGTACTCTGCACGGTATATGTCTCCATATCAATTTTTTAGTTACTATAATATCGTTAATATTCTGCCATTTTGATATATCAATATTTGGATCCAAGACTTTAATCCCTTTCCTAGTATTTTTGAACCCTTTCGGATTCCAGCCAGACCAAGCCCTCCTTAATCGTTTGCCATTAATCCAAAGGTGTTCAAAATATAGTCCTTTGGGTATAGATGCTTTCCAAATGTTTAGATCAGCATCATGCAGGGACCAGTTGGTTATACTTTGAGCACCTGAAAAAATAGGTCTTGAGCCAGGCTGATTTACCCATCGAATCTTGAATCCATTGGAACCCGAATCTTCATGTGATAGTATAAAAGGATTACTTAAAAAATAAGTACCTCCATCTATATACACGGTAATATCAGACGACATGTCCTGATTAATTTTCCTAACCAGTTTTTTCGCTATTTCAAGGCTACAGGGAGAACTTTCACTTCCATCCCCGTCACCATTCGGAATCACATATATATCTTTCATTTTCCAAATTAATTTCTTTTTGTGATAAATTAAAGCATTTTTATTGCTATTTGAATATTTTGAAAAATCAAATATTTAACAGGATAATCATAAAAAAGAAAAAAGAAAGGAAATTATTATTCAAGAAATTGAAGTATAAACACCAAGATAATGAATGAAGAAGCAGAAAAAAAATTAACAATAATAGCTGAAAGAGCGCAGTTAGCTGAAGGTTTTGAAGGGATTCGCTTAGTACTATTGACAATGTTTCGCTTCCCTTCCTTGAAAAACAAAATTGTGTCTCAAAAGACAGGTATCGCAATCCCCACTCTTGCTGCTACTAGAAATGAACTGGTTAAAGCGGGTATTATTGAGAAAAAAAATTTTCTTGGTAAGAAAGGGCGAGAATGGGTAATGACGAACTTAAATTTAAAGTTTGAATATGATCCTCTCCCCGTTGACTTTGAAAGTGTCATTAAAGAAATACCTACTGAATTTTCACATTTACATACTATTAAGAACTTTCTCGAAAACCGACCTCCTCCAGAATTTGCTCTCGATCAATCCCATGCTGACTTCTCAACGGTGATAAAAAAAACACTTTATTTACTGAAAAAAGGAGACATTGAGGGAAGAAAGATCCTTTTTTTAGGAGACGATGATCTTATATCACTGGCAGTGGGACTTACTAATTTAGCAGAGGAGATTACTGTACTGGATATAGATAAAAGAGTTCTAGACTATTTATCCAAAACAGTAGAGGAACTCTCAATTAACAATTTTAATGTGTTACCCCATGATCTTAGAAAACCATGCCCCAATGAAATCCTTAATAAATTTGATGTTGTGGTAATGGATCCTCCCTATACCAACGAAGGTTTAAGATTATTTCTAAAAAGAGCAAGTCAAGTTTTAAAATCAAATATCAATATTGATGGCATAATTCACCCATTAATTGGAAAGACCTGTCTTCTCAGTTTTGGGAATAAACCTCCCGAAGGAATGCAGAAATTGCAGTTTTCAATACTGGATCATGGCTTTACTATAAACGAAATGATTCC
This sequence comes from Promethearchaeota archaeon, assembly GCA_016839845.1. Next base: position 13,284 of record JAEOTL010000310.1, on the reverse strand, counting down.
TGATTTTAACCATTACAAAGGTGCGAGTATAATTGGGCAATTTAGCCATCTCTATTACTTGCATTCAATAAAGAGTCCGAGTAGTAAATATAATTTTAACCTTTCAACTGGTCCAATTTACACATCTGAAGTTAAATCAAGGGAGAGATTTCAATATCTTCCTGTTGGATTCCACTTTATGGGAGAATTACATTTTACTGAACAAGAAATTCTATTAGAGAATGAGAAAATTCAGAATATTTTTTTAGATTCTCTTATATCAGCAGGATTAACGATTCTTGATGTATATCAGCATCAGTACCAACCTTATGGATTTAGTGCTGTTGCAATATTGAAGACAAGCCATGCTGCAATTCACACATGGCCAGAACATGGATATATTAGTATTGATATATTCATATGTGATGAATTTTCAAAGGGATTAGAAGTTATAACATTCTTAAAGAAGAACTTACATCCAGAGAAATCTGATTTCTTCTATGCAGAACGGGGAAAGGAAACACCAATGAAGTATGAACTACTTGAATTCGATTAGTTAAAATATAAAGGAATGATAGTAAAAACTATGGAAAATGAGGATTATCTCGCATATTGTGGTGTATATTGTAAGTTATGTGGTAATCATCAGAATGTTCCCAAAAGAGCCGCTGAATTAAAGAAGGTCCTAGTTAAAGAGGATTTCGAAGGATGGGGTCAGCAGTTTAAAGAATTTGGAGACTTTTGGACATTACTTAATACGTTAATAAATGTAGAAGAGGATAAATGTTGTAAAACTGATAAATGTGGGGCCCCGTTCTGCGGGATAAGAAAATGTGCTAAAGAAAAAGAAATTAAAGCTTGTCCTTTTTGTAGTGAATATCCATGCGATAAAATTAAACTCTTTGCGAAAAGTGAGGGAACATTATTATTTGATGGGCAAAGACTGAAAGAACTCGGAGTAGAGGAATGGATCAAAGAGCAAGAATTTCGAAGACGGGATGGGTTTTGCTATACAGATGTTAGATCTGGGAAATGTCAAATCCCTAGATGAATAGAGGTGCATATATGACAACAGATATTATTGGGGTATACTTCGACTTTTTTGGTACTCTAATTGATTCTAATTATGCTGTTTTTAATACATGGTCAAGAATTGCCAAAAAGTTAGGAAAAGAAATTAAATATGATGATCCCAGAATATGGGAAGGGATGCAAAAGCAATGGGATGAAGCTGATAAGTTAGACAAGAGTTATATGAATTTTTCGCAGGAAGATTGGGATTATCTTAATTCGTTTGTTCTTGATAAAATGGGTGTAAATACCGAAGGAACTAGTGAAATTATTAGTGAAGAATTCAATGAGCATTTTCTTGAGTCCTACCGGTTGTATCCGGGGAGCAGGGAAACTTTGGCACAAATTAAAGCTAAAAATATCAAGATTGGACTGCACACCCATGCTGATCGTGAGAGATGTCAGCTAAAACTGAAAGAATTGCAAATTTTTGAATTTTTTGAGATCTTTATTCATACCCAAGATTATGGATATAACAAAACTCATATAGAAGTTTATCAGATTGCTTTAGATGCTATGGAGACTGATGATCCTAAAAAGATATTACATGTGGGAGACAATTTGGATTTAGATGTTAAAATGGCAATGAAAGTCGGGATGACTCCTGTTCACTTTAATCTGTACAGTAGGCCTTCGTTAGAGAGCGTGAGAAGTATAAAGAAATTACCTGAACTGCTACAATTTCTTTAACAAGATCAAAAATCTTTTTATCATTAGATTTGTCTTTCTTTAATAATTCAATAATCTCTCGATATTACTGCCTTTTTTAATATGAATTGTAAGGTATCTACTTATTCCTAACGAATCAATTACAAACAATATGTCTAATCTTATCGGGACCTTAAAAGAGAGTTCATTTCATTCCGCTCTAAAACAATGGTATAAAGAACCCGGGGATAAAATTGAAGAACCAGTTGATAACTATATAATAGATATTGTACGCAATGGATCCTTAATAGAGATCCAAACGAAAAATTTCTCAGCTATAAAAAGAAAACTTGAAAATTTAGTAATAACCCATCCTGTGAGGTTAGTGTATCCGATTATAAAGGATAAATGGATACGATATATAGATCTACGATCGGGTGATGAGATTCGGAACAGGTTATCCCCAAAACATGGTTCCTATATTGACATTTTCGAAGAACTTATACGAATCCCTGAAATTATTTCGAATCCTAATTTTACAATAGAACTCCTCTTAACTCAAATAGAAGAAATTCAAGTAAATGATTGGAAAGGAGGTTGGAGAAGAAAAGGGTGGAGTATTAGTGATAGAAGGTTAGTTCGAATACTGGAAAGAAGGGAATTTTACACACCTGTTGATTTTCTTATGTTAAAACCTATTGATTTGAGGACACCCTTTACAAATATGGATCTGGCAAAATCTCTTAAAAAATCTGTACATTTTGCCCGTAAAATGAGCTACTGTTTAAGAAAAATGGGGATTCTTAAAGTGGTTGGCAAAAAAGGAAAGGCATTTCTCTTCGACTATGAACAATTATAATGCGTCATCAAAAAAATCAGCAATCTTCTTGAATAAAATCTTCTGATTTTTTGTTTTAACAATACCATGACCCTCATCCTCAAATATGTACTCATCATAGTCGATTTTATGTTCTCCTAGTTTTTTTCTGACTTCTTCGACGTTCTTGGGCGTCACGTTAGGATCATTTGCTCCTTGTATCACAAGTAATTTCCCCTTGATGTTTTGCACAAAATTTATAGGAGATTTCGTATAATATACTTCTGGAATTTGATCCGGTGTCCCCCCAAGCATTTCTTCACTATACGGTCGCAAGTCAGGTCTTGTAGTTTCGTAATCAACGATTAAATCTGTCATCCCGCATATTGGAACAGCAGCAGCAATTATTTCTTTTGGTGCTTTCGTTATTCCAAACCATGCAGAATATCCCCCATAACTTGTACCGGTTATGCCGACCTTACCCTTAACAGCAATATTTTGCTGAAATAATGCATCAATTCCATCCCAGATATCTCGTTGCTCATCCTCACCCCATCCCTTTTCTCTGATAAGATCTTCGAATTCCACACCGTAACCAGTTGATCCCCTGTAATTCGGATCCAATACTGTAAAACCTCGATGTGCATAATATTGAAGTTCCGGATAAATCATATCACTGGAATGATCAGTCGGTCCTCCGTGCACGTACACAATTGTTTTCCCATTAGTTTCGGTCGGTGTGTAAAGCCAACCATGAATGTTCAATCCATCATTTGCTTTCCATTCAAAACCTACCGCTGGAGTAAGGTCATTTTTATTTATTCTAGTGAGATCCCATACATTAATTAAAGAAACGAAGTTATCGGGTTTAATAGATTCCCGCTTAAACCTAACAAGATCAGGCGGATGAGTAGAAGAATAATAGATGCCCACCCATTCTTCTGGTGGAACTGTTCCAATAGGAATTAAAGTTCCTCTTATGTCAGGTAAGATCATTTCTTCTCTTGTTTTTAAATCGAGTATCGAAGCTCTCAGCTTTGCCTTCTTGATTTCTGAGATAATTAAATGGTCACTGTTCTTAGGGACGCCCAAAAATTCAATATTTCTAGAGGGGTCATCAATTATCCACTCTATTTCGTTTGTTTTGATATCAAAAAAACCTACTGAATAATATTTCTGCATTTTGTTCTTTTTAGTATCAGTTAAGAATGCTATTCTCTTACTATCCTGGAGCCAAGAAGCCCTTATTCTTGCTTTTTCCCCAAAGTTTAATATCTCAAAATCGTCATTCCCTTCAATATCAACCATCCAGATTTGATCTCCTTTTGGGTGGAGTTCCTTTCTGTTATAGAGGATATTATTTCCCGCTTGAGAAAGTTTTGGTAAAACCCAAGCTGGCTTAATTGGTTTTGCTAAAACCATAATTTCTTGATTTATTAAATCGTGACGATATACCCAGGTAGGTTCGATCTCCTGTTTTGAAGCAAAATTATAATTTGCCCCATAAACCAGCCATTTTTCATTTGGATGAATTCTACCACCCCTGATAAAAAAAGGAGGATCTTCCATTGTGAGGGGAATCATGTTCTCCGGTTCAGCGAAATTAATTTTAAATAACCTAACGCGTTCATTTCTGTTTTTATCTTCCCCTACAATGATGGCCTGACTGTTTGGATAAAAGCTTGCGAACAATGTAGCTTCCGGAGTTTTCGAAAGGGCAACTGGACCAGATGGATCATTAAGGGAAGTATAAAAAACGTCCACATTGGGATGAACATTTTGCCAGCTAAACACAATTCTCTTCCCATCTGGAGAAAGTGTGGCATTCCACATAATTGGTAATGTCATCAGATTATCTAGATAAATATCGCTCATAAAAACTAACAATGCAATTTTTTATAAAAATTTATATATTGTTTTGCTCTTTTTTGAATTATGCAAGTTTTAGGAATTGTGGGTTCTCCTCGAATTGGTGGGAATACTGATACTTTAGTAGATGAAGTGTTGGCTGGTGCTGCAGAAGCCGGTGCATCAACAGAAAAAATTATCTTGAATAAGTTAGAGATAAAGCCATGTCAAGCGTGTAATAGTTGTTATAAAACAGGTCAATGTGCTCAAAAAGATGACATGACGGAGTTACTAGATAAGATGTTAGAGAGCGATCTTTGGATATTAGGTACTCCCGTCTATTGGTGGGGCCCTACAGCACAGTTTAAAGCTTTTTTAGATCGATGGTATCACCCAAAGCACCAAGAATTCAAGGGGAAACGAGTTATAATGGTTGTTCCATTAGGTGGGGGGAGTGAAACATATGCTCGACATACAACAGGTCTATTAGAGGATGTTTTTAGTTATTTAAATATTGAATTGGTTGAGAAAGTGCTTGCTCCTGGCTTTAATCGTCGTGGGGATGTTAAGAATGATGCTAATTTAATAGAAAAAGCCCGTAAAGCTGGAAAGGAAGCGGCAAAGAACGACAATTAATCCAGTGTAAAAAATCTTAGAATAAATCAGTTTTTACAGATGACATAAACTTCTAAGGACTCACCCACTAAGGAAAAACAATACAAAATTAAAAGTCTAACAAGGAGGGATCAATGTCAGAACTAAAAAAAGTAGCCTTATGGATGTTTGGTGATCTTAAAAAAAAACCTCCGGAGGGTTTTTGGTATTCACATTATGCCTGGATTATATATGGATTGTCTGAGGAGCAATTGTTTTGGGTACCAGATCCTAAGAAACTACCATTAATTTGGCACGTAGGGCATATAGCTCATCGTGAACGATTTCATATAGGACATATTATTCAAAAACTAAAAACCACTATTATCCCTCCAGGTTATGAAATTTTTGGCACAGATTGGTGGCCAATTGATGAGATCCGCAAATCAATCGATTCAGTAGAGAATGTTTTAGAGTGGGCTACTGAAGTGCGTAATCAAAGTCGAAAGTTCATTGCTTCCCTTAACGATGAGGAATTTTATTCTATAGTTGAGTCAGTAGAAGAACCATTGAGTATATCCCATTGGCTTTTTATAACTGCTTCCCATACAGCACTGCATTATGGAAAAATTCAGCTCTTACGAGCATTGCTGGAAGATGAGTTAGATTCTCCTTGTTAAGAAAATTTAGGATATTATTCTAATCCTTCTACATCTACCGGTGCACGTGGCGTAGCCCTACTATATTTGATTGCTGGATAACCTAATGTCATCGCTCCTAATACAAGTCCCTTAATTCCAATTATATTTAAAATCTCTTCTTTTCTTAAAGTAATAGCACCTAAAATAACATTCATCCAACAGGTTCCTAAACCAAGGCTCTCTGCAGCAAGTCTACCATATGTGATAGCGACACCAGTATCCGCACCCCAGATCGCATACATAGTATTATTGGGAGCAGCTCTTTCGAAATAAAGAATTATCACAATCGGGGCTTTATTAAAAATCGTATCTCTTCCCATCGATTCATAATATTTCTTTGCTTGTTCATATGAATTAAATCCCCAATATCCCCACATTGTTTGGGATATTATATCCCCTAATTCTGCGATTTTTTCTGGATTGGAAAGGACTTTATATTTCCATAATCTTGTGTTTCCACTACTTGGGGCATACCTCATTGCATTGAATACTTTTTCAATTAATTCTCTTGGAACTTCTTTATTCTGATAATTTCTAGTTGAACGGTTCATTCTTAGTAATTGCATCGTTTTTTCATAAGGTACCATCGGTTCTGAATATGCCTCTGTATCGTCTTCCCAGTTAAAACTGTGCCTTATTGCATTTTCAGGACACGCAGCAATGCAATGTCCACAAAAATTACAACTATTGGTAAGATTTTTGTACTCGATATTTCCTGATGAATCCTCTTGAAAATACCTTCTATCACATACTTTAAAGCAGATTTTACATTTTGAACATAAATCTTGATCGATCCCGATAATAGACATAGATCTTATAGATTTCTTAAAAATAAAAAATTTTTTTAACCTTTTTCTTAAGATCAATCAGGTTATTACTAACTTACTCACAGGGATAATTAAGGGAATCATCCTTCTTGACATTGGGGACAATAATAGATTTGTCCTCCTCCCACACTAAATTTTTCTATACCAGAACCGCATTCAGAACATGTTTTCCCCTTCATATTGGGTCCCATCGCGGGTATATACAGACCTTTTTTTCCGTATAAGTCAACAAACTGAAATTTGCCCCCTAATCTAATCCTTTCATTTACCACGGTATTGATAGATTCAAATAGTGCCTTTTGTTGATATTCATTTAAATCAGAACCTTTTATTTTGGGAAAAAGTTTGGCTCTATAAATTATATCCTGAAACGCACTGTTAGATAAGCCCACAAGTACAGCATCTTTCCCAACAAGTATTGATTTAATTCCTCTCTTCAAAGTCATCAACAATTCTGAAAAATTTTCCATGGTGAATGTTTCATCTAAGGGTGATAGAACATCAGAAAAATCTCGCTGATATAGATAAGATTGCTGTAAATCGCTGTTTTTGACAGTTTTTAAAGCTCCCATCCCTGTAAGTCGTATTGTTAATACCGTCTTATCCGTGAAAACGAGTTTCAAATGAATTTTCTCAGGAAGTTTTTTAATATCTTTATGATATAATACTTTCCCACCATATTCTGGACCAATCAATAGATTAGTATCATTGGTTAATATCATCCGGATAAGATTTCCTCTTGCTATAACTGACTTTATATTACTTCCTAACAGTAAATCAAAATCCTTGATATTTTCATTCAAGAACCCGATTTTTTGGAGCCTTTCATAATCTCTAAGCTCGTAATCTTCAATCAGTTTTCCGATTAATTCCCTATCCATTTGTCTAGCAAGAATTAAGGCTTCTGGTAACTCAATACTCATTGGACAATCAACTCATTTTGGCATTTATAATAATAATAGGTATTTTTAAGAATTTAAGTGTTGAAGAATATCCTTTTTAGTGGAGTGCTTGTATAAAGAAATTTTCCCATCTAGGCAAATACAATATGTGCCATATGGAAATACACCATTTTGTTGGGCTTCTTTACAGTTATTTAACTTCTGAGCATTGAACATATCTTTCTTATTTTTAAAACTATCCTTTAGTTCTTCGACAAGATCTACGATATAGGGACATTGGTCAGTATAAATAATAGTGACACCCTTGCTGTATTTCTGAATCATATCCTCAGAAAGTGGATGGAATTTCGGCTTTGGGGGATTTTTAGAAAAAATTTTTGCATACAGGCCAAAATATGGTTCAATCTCATCCACCTTTTCAAACCCATTACTAAGATATATTTTTGTATTTGGTAGCCATCCTCCTTTATCAGCTGACATACCCACGATTCCATGCATTCCTTGTTCCTTTGCATCCTTTATGACTAGTTGTAGAAGTTCATTACCATAACCTTTGTTCTTATATTTCCCTACTACCCATAAGCAATGGATAACCATCCATCCGTCAGCTTGGATTCCCCGCCAATTATACTCCCCAGGGATATATTCAATCATTCCACGGGAAGTTTCTTTATTCCCTTCCTTTACTAATAGCAGTTTGTATTTCAAACCTTCTTTAAAACGTTCCTTTATCCATTTGACTTTGTTTTGATAACCTGGGAATTTCTTCTTTGTTTTTTTGCAAAATAACTCTTGTTCTTCAATATTTTGCTCATTCACATCTAAAATTCTTACCATTTTTCTTCCCTCTTTTCATGTTTTAATACAAAAATCGAAATTAAATTACCGATCTAATGTATAACTTTACTCCTCTTTAATGTGAATAACAAATCTACAAGTCTTTGCTCCACTAATTATTGATTGAGTCAGTTCAACTTCGATAGGCTTCTCAAGGGCAGCTATAAAAAATTGCTTATGAAATTCAGCGGAACATTGACAATAAATTGTATTTTTAAAAGGTATTTTGGTTTGTTTAACTTGCCCGCAAAAACATCTGTTGAAAGTTCCAATTATTGTTTTATCATCTTTTAATATATATTCTATTTCTCCTTCTTTTACTTCATAATTACTAGCTTTTTCTAGAAAATCTTCCATTGATTTTGATTCATCCATTAATCTCTTTGCAGTTTTTCTTATCCCCTGTCCACAACATTTCTGACCACATTGTTTCATAATTCCTATAGATTTTTCATTACCTACTCCTTTTTCCAATCTTTCCATAGCAGAAAACCACCATGCAGCTTTTTCAGGGGCTTTTAATGAAGCATATTTATCAGAGTCTTGCATCACTTCCAGCAGCAAGTCTTCTCCATGATCTTTTTCAATTATCTTGGCAAATCTTCCAATTCTCCCAGTTTTTGGGATTTTTTTGCTATCCATAATTTTTATCCTACTTTTTTTTCATGTTTATTATTGTAATTAAAAAAATTTAAAACTTAAAACTAGATTTAAGTGTATCATTCGTTATCCTCAAAAAAACCTTGTTCTTGCCACCATGTAATTCCATCTTCCATCCATTCTGGCCATTCTTTCAACCATGGTGCAATATGACAATCTCTAACTCTATCACAGATGGGAAAGTACGCTTTAAGGTCAATTACAGGTGTCCCATTAAACGCATCCAGCCCCCCTACTTTAACGATCCCCTTCTTCTCATCAACTTCTATAATGGGAGTAGTTGTAATCGCGATAGGATTTGGACGGTACTCTGCCCGAGTAGCAAAAATTCCCGTCTCTTGTGGATTTTCTCCATATGGTGGCGTGATAGACCATTGTTCTTGGCTCCTGATTGCCTCAGTGTCATTCTTATGAGCCCACCATAAAACCATTACATGACTAAACTTATTTAATGCCTTCAATGCCGAGTGATAATTTGGATCGATATCCACATAGTAATCAGCATTCAAAGGATCATTTCCTTCAACTCTTACATGACCTACGGGTTTCAATATGAATTTTTCTTCTCTCATTGTTGTGTACCTTTTTATCGGTAGTTTCTAGATATTTAGATTACTATTTAAATCTTCCGATATTTCTAGGACTCATTCACTAAAAATAGGAAAGCTTAAATAGTTCTGTATCTATTTTTTTATTATAGAAGTCAAAACTTTATGATTTTCATCATGGAAATAACAATTCTCGAAGATAAATCTTTCAAACTGTTAGGCTGTGTTTTTTATGGGGATCCCTTTCATTCTGCTGAGGAATGGTCTATTGAAAATGAGGTAGGAAAACTATGGCAACGGTTTGGTGCCCTTTCTTATAAATATAACCTTTTAATGAACAAAATTAGTTTAGATACTAACATTGCATGGGAATTACATCTTGAACCTGAAGAATTTAAAGAAACTCAAAATTACTATCTGATGGTGGGTATGGAGATTAGTAGTATAGACGAAGTTCCTTTGGAAATGTTCTTAAAGATACTCCCAAAAACAACTTATGCTATTTTTACTAGTACCATGGCAAACAAATTTGAAACAGGGGGTTATGTGTATAAAGAATGGATGCCACAAAATGGATATGAGCAAGGATATCCTTATGTGCTTCAAATGTATGACCGTCGTCGTTATAAAGGTCTTGATGATCCCGAATCCGAAATTGATTGGTATATACCGATTAAAGAAGTATGAAAAATAGGAAGAATTACAATGTCAGAGAAAAAAACTTTGTATGGGTTGCTAACTGCTCTTGAAGTGTCCTTTGGGGAAATCTTACGCATTTTAAAGACGATTGGCAATGAGAAGAGGTTAAGAATTTTAGTCACATTATTAACCGGGGAAAAAACATTCAGTGATTTAAAACAAGAAACTAATTTACAAAAAACAGCTTTATCAAATCATCTAACAATTTTAATCAAATCCTCTCTTATCTCCCGACCAGATTATAATAAGTATCAATTATCTTCTGATGGAGACTTATTCCTTCGAGCAGTAGAAGGAGCTTTCAATAAGTCTGAGATCCGAGAAAAAATTCAAACAGAAGGGGTTCAGAGAAGGCAATTTTCAGATACATTTATTCAATCGTTTTTTGGGAGATAACACTTTATTTTAAATAGGGTTGTTTTATTTGTACGATTATTAAATTATAATCAATTAACTCTTAAGTCATCCCACTATTATTTTTATAATAATTATAAAACGTGATATACATGTCAGTTCAAAAAGGAGAATGGATAAAAGTCGAATACGAAGGAACTTTTGATGATGGGACTGTGTTTGATAGCACAAATATGAACGGAGGCGACCCCTTGAAATTCCAAGTAGGAGCTGGACAATTAATTAAGGGATTCGATAATTCTGTTATAGGAAAAAATCTTGGGGAAGAGTATACCATAAGACTTGAACCTTCTGAAGCCTATGGTGAACGAAGAGAAGGCTTCTCTCAAAAAATTTCAAAAGATCAATTCCCTAAGAATCTGGAGATCGAACCAGGTATGATGCTCATGGTAATGGGACCTCAAGGTCAAACACCTGCTTCCATAAAATCTGTTGAAGAGGACCATGTGATTATCGATTTAAACCATCCAATGGCGGGGAAAACCTTAAATTTCAAAATTAAGGTTGTTGATACAAAATTAGACCCTGATCCACCCAGTGCTTGTGGTTGTGGATGCGGTCACGAGCAAGATGGATGTTGTTAATTTAGTAAATCTTTAACCATCTGTGAGAAACAATTTTTTTTTATTTTTATTTATTATTTATGAAACCTAGTTAGATCTTGATCATTCTGGGAGACCTTTAAGAAAGCTATCCATTTTTTGCCGATATTCTCGAAATGCTCCTCGTCCCTCTTCAGTTAGCTTAATACGCGTTTTAGTCTTCTTACCAGCTATTTCTTTTTTAACACTCACATACCCAGCTTCCTCGAGTTTACTGAGGTGACTACTGAGATTCCCCCACGTCATTTCTGTTTGATTTTTTAGGAAAATAAAATCTACCTCTTTAACGACGTATAAATTAGCTAAGATTGTCAAACGTGCGGGTTCGTGAATGAGTCGATCTATCGGAGGTAAAGAGGGATTTATTGGATTTAATTTCTCGGGTTTTTTACCCATCTTTCACCTCCTGTATTTGTTCGCTCTTCGGAAGAGGATATTTTTTAATAAATCGAATTAAAACGATAGCGCCCCACACGACTATGATTCCTCCGATAGGACAATAGGTTAGTAACATATGAAGTGGATTTCCCACAACCGGGTGAATTAATTCGGAAATAAACAAGCCTAAGCCCCCCATGATTGCCATTAGATATAACCGATCAAATTCTAAAAAATAAGCAATCACACAAAGTGGAAGAGTAATAAACACTAAGCCTACAATCAATAAGAAAATCAATGGGTTCAGAGATAATTCAAAACCACTAAGGGGAAGAAACAAAAATATTATATTTACACTAACCATAAACATTAAAAAAATCGACAGTTTAATCTTTTTACTCTTGCGTTTCTTGCCGAACTTCACAAAGCCCATGCGGGGTTGAGTAATTTTCTTTTTCCCGATAAAAAAGAAAAAAAATGCTGAGACATACCAAATTGTAATGATTATAATGGCATTAACAGCGCTAACGGAATCAAAAAGTTGCGAAAAAATTCCGAAACCCATGAAAAGTAACCCCAAATAAATATCCCAAAGTCCGTCTTGAAAGGTCGAACGCCACGATTTCTTCTCAAGTTGTTCTAGATCTATTTTTTCTGACATTTTTAAGTGATTTCCTCCTTTGGTAATGGATATTTTTGCAAGAAACGAATAAAAACAACTATTCCAATACTTATAATAGCAATACTTATCATCCCAAATGCTAAAAGTGAATCAAACGGTTCTGGTATAAGTAGGAGTGCAAATAATTCATCAAGGAAGAATCCTATTCCAAATAATAACGCAATTATATATAACCGGGTAAATTGAAGGAAATATGCAACGAAACTTAAGGGAAGTGTTACAAATAATAACCCGATGATTAATCCATAAAGATATGGTGGTAAGATTAATCTAAATTGCGGATTTAAGGCACCAACTAAATAAATAATAAGCACAATAAGAAAATTAATCGTTAGAATAATAATTGTTTTCAGTTTTCTTACAATTCGTGCACGTCCGAATTTAACCTTGCCTAATCTTGGTTGGCTTATGTATTTTTTAGCGATAAGGAAAAAAATTAACCCAATGAAAATGATTGAAAAAGAGAAAATTGAATTATAAGGTGCAGGAACAACCTCATCGAGAACAATACCAAGAGTAAGGCTCAAATGCAAAATACCTAGATAAATCTCAAAAATCCCATCTACAAGGGTAGTTCTCCACGTTTTTTTTTCTAGAGCTTCTAAATCAATATTATCTGACATTTTTTTCTCTCCATATTTATCATTTTATAGAACTATACAGAACCCAATACCTATCTTTTAATCTTATATTCATCACCTATCCAATATATTTTATTTATTTTAGAGTTGATAAAAAAAGGGATTTAGATTAAAATTCCCCTTATTCGATTTTATTTAATTTCCTCAAACCAAAATACAGCAATGGAAGGCTGGTCCCCGCAATGTAAAGGAATACAAGACCTTGGATCACTAATAGAATCATTTCAATAGATCCTATTGTGATAAACATTATCACCAAGATCGGAAAAAACATCAAGGGTTGTAATAACAACATTGAAATCATCGTATTTCCTCTCATGCTCCCATCTTTTTCGCCATAAGCAGGATTTAAACATTGAATACCTGAAGCTTGACACATGCTTAATTCTGCAAATAGCAGAAATTCGATAAAGAAGACCACAGTCCTGACTATATC
>JAEOTL010000035.1 GCA_016839845.1 Promethearchaeota archaeon | reverse complement strand
TATTTAAAAATTGTGGATCGTACAAAAGATATGCTAATAGTAAGCGGTTTTAAGGTATATAGTGTTCATGTTGAAGAAGTAATGACAAAGCATCCAGATATTCAAATATTAGCAATAATAGGAGTTCCTAATCCTGATAGACCTGGTGCAGAAATTGTAAAAGCTGTTATTCAGCTTAAAGAAGGAGTTGAAGCAACTGAGGAGGTAAAAAACAGTATTAAAAAATATGCTGAAGAAAATCTCTCCAAATATGAAGTCCCCAAGATCTGGGAATTCCGAGAAGAACTTCCTTTGACAATGGTGGGTAAGGTATTGAAAAAAGCACTTCGTGAAGAAGAAAAAAAGAAATAACTAAATGATATCCGTTTTTTTTATATTTTTTCTTTTAATTTGAGTTTAGGCTTAAAGTATAAATAATCATAAATTTAAAAATTATTCAATAGTAAAAATAAAGTTTAATCCTTATTATGAAAGTAAAAGATTTTGAAGATATAATTTATGAGAAGGAAGATAATGGTATATGTACTGCCACAATTTCTAGACCTGACGGTAGGAATGCTGTGACTTATATTACTTTTTTAGAAATATATACTGTTTTAGAAGATATGGAAAAAGATAGAAATTCTAAAGTACTAATAATAACTGGAAATCCAAAGGGAAATGCGTTTACGTCTGGTGGTTATTTTAAACCAGAAATGATGAAAGAAATGAAAAAATATCCTGAAATTGATCTTATGGATATTGCTCAAAAAAAGGTATGTATGAAATTTTGGAATTTTAACAAACCAGTCATAGCTGCTATTAATGGGATGGCCATTGGAGGGGGAATTACAATGCCTTTGGCTGGAGCTGATTTAATATTTATGGCAGAAGATGCTTGGTTAGGATTCTACTTCTCAAAAAGAGCCATAATTCCTGAATTTTCTTGCTCATTTCTTTTACCGTTACTTGTTGGTTTTCAAAAAGCAAAGGAAATTTGTTATTTTGGTGAAAAAATTACAGCACAAAAAGCCTATGAACTTGGACTTGTAAATAAAGTTTTACCTCCAGATGAGTTAATATCTTACTCAAGAGAACAAGCATTAAAATTAATCCCACCAAAAGGCCCAAGCTTATCCCTGAAGTTGATGAAAAAAACTATGCACGCTTATTTTCGGGAGATCTTAGAAAGAACATTAGATTTAGAAAATAAAGCATTAAGAAAAGCCTTTACATCAAAAGATTTTAATGAATCTATGAAGGCTCTCAAAGAAAAACGAGATCCAGTCTTTATTGGTCGTTAATTAAAACTTATTAAAAAAATTCTCTACAATCATCTTACTTTCCATTAAAATTCGAATATTTCTCTTTTTGTATCATCGTTATTAAAAATTAAATATATGGATTAAAATCTATAATTTTAAATGTTATCTGATAGAATTATTTTTTATGAATAATAGTATATATGATGAAAGCAGAGTAATCGATACCTATCCTATTATTGTTATTGGAGCTGGTCTCGGAGGACTCGGTGCGGCATGTCAACTTGCCCTTGTAGGGAAAAAGGTTTTATTACTGGAAAAACATAATGTCCCAGGCGGTTTTGCAACTTCTTTTGTAAGAGGGAGGTTTGAATTTGAAGGTGCTTTACATGAATTAAGTGACATTGGAACTATTGATAATAAAGGTAGCTTATATCGATTTTTGGAGAGAATCGGTGTAATTCCTGATAAAATCCAATTCAAACAAATTCCAGAATTTTACAGAAGTATATTTTTAGATGGATATGATGTTACCTTACCTATCGGTCTAGAAGAATATATTGAGAAACTAATTGAACTATTTCCTTCTGAGAAAAAGGGAATAGAAGAATTTATGGATATGTGTCAGAAAGTACTGGATGGCATTGAATTTGTGGCAAGAAGAAGAGGTAAATTTTCACCTGTAGAAGTTCTTAAAGAACATCCGTGGCTTGTACGTGTTTCAGGTCTTACATTACAAGAGGTATTTGATAAATTCTTTACTGATAAACGTCTGATGGCAATTATTGCACAATTATGGGGATATTTAGGATTACCTCCTAATAGATTAAATGCATATGCATTTATTGCTATGTTAATTACATATTTAAAATGGGGTGCTGCTTTTCCGATGGGAAGATCTCATGCATTCACAACTGCGATTGTAAAGGCTCTCGAAGAATTAGGAGGTGAAGTAAGGTATAATGCTTTAGTTAACAGAATATTAGTTGAGAATGGTAGAGTTTGTGGTGTAGAACTCCTTAATGGTGATGTATATCGATGTAAGGCAGTAATTTCAAATGTTAATCCAATATGTACAACAATGAAAATGCTTCCCAATGATATTGTTCCGGATAATTATAAAAAGCAAATCTATGCTCCTGAAATTGGACCCTCAGCGTTTTCGGTTTATATAGGATTAAATGCGTCATATAAAGATTTGGGATTGAATGTCCATGAGATGTTTATAAATGAAACAGATGATTTAAATAAAGCTTATGAGTCATTTATTAAATTAGAACCTCCAAAATATATGGTAGCTGCTTGTTATAATCATATTTATGATGATATAACACCTCCTGGAACTTCTCAACTTGTTCTTACCACTTTGCAAATGGGCAAATTATGGCAATCAGTCTCCCCTGATCAATATTTTGAAGTAAAGGATTATATTGCCGATAAAATGGTTGAATTGGTAGAAAAAACTATTTGTCCAGATATTCGTGAGTATATAGAAGTAGCAGAAGCGGCAACTCCTCTAACTTATTATCGGTATTCAAAAAATATAGAAGGAGCTATATACGGATATACCCAAGATCTATTAAATGGACCAACGCTTAGATTAAAAAGTCGAGGATCGATTCCTGGATTATATCAGAGTGGTGCTTGGACCAATATTGGTGGTGGATTCTCTACAAGTATCCTTAGTGGAAGGATTGCTGCAGGAATGTATTTAAGAGACGAAAAAGAAGGGAGGTGGTAAGAAATGGAAAAAGAGATAATGAATGATGTAAAGAAATATCAAAAAATTGAGAAATTGAAAAAATGGCGAGATGAAGTTGAACCAATTCCATGGTATTTTGATGGATTGGAAAATCTATGTGATCGACTTCATCCAGAAAAGCAAATATTACAAGTTACAGATATACAGGAACTTTCTAAGGATACTAAGTTATTCCGTTTCGTTTCAGCAAGGCATGATAAACCATTAGCACCATTTAGAGCAGGTCAATACATTGGTCTCACCGTGGAAATTAATGGTGTCAGGACATCTAGACCTTTTTCACTTGTTTCATCTCCAAATCAACTTGCTTATTATGAATTAGGAGTAAAAAGAAAAGAGGGAGGTTTTGTAAGTATTTATTTACTTGATACAATAAAAGTTGGAGATATATTAGAAGCGACAGAACCATTAGGGGAATTGTATTATAATCCTGTTTTTCATGGAAAAGAATTAGTTTTTATTGCTGGTGGTTCTGGAATTACGCCATTCATTTCATTATTAAGAGATATATCTCAACGGAACTTAGATTTGAATGTCTGTTTGTTATTCGGATGTTTATCTGAGGATGATATGTTATTTAAAGATGAACTTGAAGATTTAGTGAATAGACGCTCTAACATCAGAGTTCAATATATTCTGTCAGAACCGGGACCTAATTGGGATGGTGCTTGTGGATTTATTACAAAAGATAAGATTTTAGACAAGATAAAATCGATTGAAAACAAGTTCTTTTATATAGTTGGAAATCGAGCAATGTATTCATTCATAAAAGAACAAATGAAAGAATTAGGAGTCCCCCTACATCGGGTCATATATGAATCCTTTGGTGTGCCTGATGATGTAACAGAAATAATAGGATGGCCAAAAGATATTACGGCTTCAACTACTATAAAGATCACCATAGAACTCATACAACAAGGAAGGAAGATTAAGAAAACAATTGAAGCACCATGCGTAGAACCTTTATTAAATACTATTGAAAGAGAAAAAGATTTAGGCATAATAATTAATAACGGATGCCGCTCAGGGGCATGTGCTTTGTGTAGAACTAAACTAGTATCAGGTAAAATATTCATGCTCCCGGAAGTTACAATGAGAGAAATTGATCAAGATTATGGTTACATTCATCCCTGTGTTTCATACCCTTTAACTGACATACATATTG
>JAEOTL010000111.1 GCA_016839845.1 Promethearchaeota archaeon | reverse complement strand
TAACTGCAAATAAAAATGATGCCCCACATATAGTCTATATAGAATTAAAAAACCTAAATAAAAGATTTTGAAGGGAGTATATTTATGCCTAATAAAACAGTGATTATAGGATCAAGCAATATGGATATGAACATATATCTAAAACGATTCCCCTCAGCGGGTGAAACTGTAACTGGTGGTACTTTTAAACAGTCCCTAGGAGGAAAGGGTGCGAACCAAGCTGTAGCCTCCGCAAGGTCGGGCGCAGGCACTTTATTTATCGGAAAGATTGGTACAGATATGTTTGGGGATCAAATGATTTCACAACTAACTCATGAGGGTATCGACATAAACTATGTTTTTAGAGATCCTGAAGAGGCAACTGGAGTTGCTTTCATATTAATCGATGATAATGGAGAAAATATGATAAGTGTAGCCCCTGGAGCTAATGCTAAACTAGGGGTAGAAGATTTAAACATAAGGGCTGATATAATTAAAAATGCGAGTGTATTAGTTCTTCAGATGGAGATCCCAATGGAAACTATCAAGGAAGCATTTAAATTAGCATTGAAAGGGGATGTCATAAAAATTCTAAATCCCGCTCCCTTAAAACCAATTCCTCTTGAGGTTCTGAAAATAGTAGATATTATTGTTCCTAATGAGGGTGAGCTTTTTCAATTACATTCATTTTTAAAATTTGAAAAAAAAAATGGGAGTAATGGAAAGGAGCAAATAATTCAGGCTTCCAGAGACATCTCTAGTTTAGGAATAAATTATATAATAACCACTCTAGGTAAACGGGGATGTATAGTCTATAACAAAAGTAAAGATGAGGTGAGTGAGATACCAGCTCCTCTAGTTAAGACAATTGACACTGTAGGTGCAGGTGATTGCTTTATCGGGGTTCTAGCAGGAAAGCTGAGTAAAGGGGTACCAATTATAACTGCAGTGAAATATGCAACTGTAGCAGCTTCTATTGCAGTTACTAGGAAAGGTGCCCAAGATTCAATGCCATATTCCTCAGAACTTAATAAAATGTTTAACGAATTGAAATATTAAGAATAAGTAATATTTGGTGGCAATTTGAATAGAGAAATTATAGAATCTGGAAGGAGCACAGTTCTTCGACAAAATTCTTCCAGCGAATTAGCGATATCAATTGATATAAAAAAGAATAGTCACATCTTACTCATAAATGGAACTACCTTCCGATCTAATGATATTACCGAACGAGATTTAATAATTCATCCTTTGGATCACTACTTAATTATCAATCATGGTAAAGATCCCCTTGAAATTGAATACAATAGGGATATTTCAACCCATCAAGTCATTTATGATCCCTATAAATATGAAAATTCTAAGAAAATAAATCTTACACCTGATTTTTTCATAAAAAGATATCAGATTCCTACTGACTATGTTGACACACTCCCTAAATGGTATAGTTTTAAGTTTACTTACTCCGACTATAATTTAATTTTTGTACGTCCTGAATGCGGATTATCAATTCAATTTCATAGAGCCCGCAAAGAGTTTTGGGAAGTTTTACACGGAAGACCAATTATATTGATTGGGAATAAAGTTTTTTATAACGTCAACAAGGCTACAAAATTTCGAACTCAAATCAATACATTTCATACCATTATCAACTCAAATAAAGATACAGAAGAATTTGTGCTCGTTAAGGAAAGGTGGGAAGGTGATTTTGATGAGAATGATATTGAACGTGTTTTTAATCCGAACCACTATTATTAAAATTTCCGACAGTTTGATAAAATCAATCGAATGGCGTGTTATGTACTGAAAACTTAAGCTTCTTTTCAAATCTACATCTAAGACTTATAAGTTTTATGATTTTCACTTGCTTAACCTAAAAGTTAAAATGTTGCCTAACACTAAAATCCTTACCGTATGAAGTTATAACAGAAAATAATAACCGAATATTATTAAAGAATTAAGCAGATTGGTTAAAAAATGGCGCCAGACGAACAATCTAATGAAGAAAAACCAGAAGAAGTAGATGAGGAATCGAGTGATACCTCGGAAAAGGAAGTAGATTCAAAGAAAGATATAGAACCAGAGATTGAACCAGAAATCGATGAGGATTATGAAGATGGGGAGGAATTAGATACAAAAAAAGAGTTAGATAGATTAAAATTTCATTACAGAGGGTATACATTGGAGGAACTCAAGAAAATGAACATGGATCAGTTTATAGAGTTATTACCCGCAAGACAAAGACGATCTATGAAACGTGGGATGCCCCCAAGACAAAGAAAATTACTCGAAAGCCTTAGACGTGCTTACCGTGCCAAAAAACGGGGAAAAGATCTTTTAACTCGAACACATGTGAGAGATATGATAATATTTCCCGATTTCGTTGGATTAAAAATTGGCGTATACAATGGTAAATCCTTTGAAGTTGTCGATATTAAACCGGAGATGATTGGTCACTATCTCGGCGAGTTTTCATTAACACGTAAAAGAATTCAGCATGGTTCTCCTGGAATTGGGGCCACAAGAAGTTCAAAATATGTTCCACTAAAGTAAATTAAAATAATAAAATTAAATGAGATGATATATTTTGCCTAACTGGGGTTATTCATTTGCAGAACAGAAGTACGATTCTGAGAGATTAGCTAAAGCATCGGGTAGAGATTTGAGGATTAAACCAAAACATGCTCGAGAGATTTGTGCTGTAATAAAAGGAATGAGAGTAGAAAGAGCAAAGGAATTTCTTGAGAATGTTATTCAATTAAAACAATCAGTCCCATTCAGGAGACACAAGAAAAAACTCCCACATCGGAAAGATTTGAAACAATTTAAATGGTATGCAGGAAGATATCCACAGAAATCAGCAGCAAGAATCTATGAAGTTCTCTCCGCTGTTGAATCCAATGGAGAATATAAAGGATTAGATATTGAGATGTGTAGAGTTATTCATGCCGCAGCGCAACGTGGTCGAACTATTAAACGGTATATTGAAAGAGCTCGAGGACGGAGTACAGCAAAATTTAAGACCCTCACCCATGTTGAAATTGTCATATATGAATTTCCAAGTTAAGCTAGATAATAATAAAAAAATTATAATGAGAATTGAAAGATTATGTCCCCCTTAGTGAAGAATTTTATTGAACAAGGTATTAAACTCATGCAAATTAATGAGTATCTACGATCAGAGTTAGTTAGAGCAGGATTTGCAGGTGTTGATGTTCAAAAAACACCTTTAGGAGTTCGTATTACGTTAAAAACATCTCGTCCAGGTCTGGTTATCGGGAAGGGGGGGAAGCGCATCCAAGAAATTACTGACGTACTCCAAGACCGATTTGGCTTAGAAATGCCGCAGATCGAGGTTGAAGAGGTTCCGAATCCTGATTTGAATGCCCAAATTATGGCGGAAAGACTTGCTTATTCCCTAGATAGGGGTAGGCATTATCGTAGGGCAGGATATTACATCTTACGAAAAATAATGGATTCCGGGGGAGCTCTAGGTGCCGAGATTCGAATCTCCGGTAAGGTTACCTCCCAACGTGCCCGCTGTCAGATATTCAGGGCTGGAACAATGACAAAGAGTGGTTATCACTCCCAAGAAGGAGTGGATAAGGGTGTTGCCCAATGCATTCAAAAATCTGGAGTCCTAGGTGTTGTAGTTAAGATCCAGCATGTTGGAACAAAGATGGGTGATGAAGTTTATATAAAGGCTGATCTTCTAGAAAAAGCTCAAGCTGAAGCAGAGGCAAAATTAACCAAAACTAAAGCAGAGTATATAATTGAGGAAGAAGTTGAAGGATTAAGTGAAGAAGATAAAGAAATTATAGATGAAGTAGACGAAGAAGCAATATCAGAGATTTCTCTAGCTCCAGAAGACCAAGAAGAGGAAGAGGAAGTAGAAGAAAAACAGTAAGGTGAAAAAAATGGGTGACTTGTTAACAGCTGAAAAAATACGAGAAATGGACGAAAGGGAAAGGGAACGAACCTTAATAAATTTAAGAGAAGAGTTAATGATGCTCTACTCAAACCAAACTGGAGGAGGGCTTTCTGATAACCCTGGTAAAGCAAAAGTCTTAAGAAAGCAAATTGCACGCGTTTTAACGGTATTAAACGAGGAAGGACGATGATCGATCCAAGATTTTTAATTTATCATGATTTAATTGGAATTCAAGCCTATTCAAAACTCAAATCAAAAAAATTTAGTAAAAAATTCTCGGATATAGGATTTGTGGTTGATGAGACAAGAAACATATTAATTACAGAACAGAATGAAAAAATTAAAAAATATATAAAAAAGGATTATATTTTCAGATTTAAATTACAAACCTCTGAGGGGGAAGAAGAGCATTTTCTAGAAGTGAATGGAAATAAGATTATTGGTCTTCCATTGAACAGATTAAGAAGTCTAAAAAAAAAAAGATGGTATAAAATATGAGTAGAAATATTGGAATTCCGGGAGTAACACCACCTAAAGCTAAGGCTGAAGATTGCACTGATGAGGTGTGCCCATTTCATGGTACAACTCGAATCAGGGGTAAAATTACTCAAGGGGTTGTTGTAAGTAAAAAATCTAGAAATACAGTTATTATTAGAAGAGATTACGTTCAATTTGTTAAAAAATTCCAAAGATATGAACGTCGGAACACTCGACTTGCATGTCATTTACCTGAATGTTTGAGTCATGAGATTGAGATAGGAGATCTTATTAGGGTCGGTGAATCTCGTAAAATTTCAAAAACAAAAGCGTTTATAGTATTAAATAAAATTTCAGGCGGTGAGGATTAATGGGAACTAGGCGTAAGATGGGAAGCAAGCGGATGGCAAGATCCCGTACCAGCTATGGACTTGCGAACGGTTCAAGAATTCAGATAGCAGATAACTCTGGTGCCAAAATAGCTCAGATTATTAATGTTGATCATTATAAGGGGAGGCAAAGAAGATTACCGAAAGCAACTGTAGGCAGCATATGTACAGTTACTATAAAAAAAGGGAAGCCTGAAATGAGAGGAAACATCATGAAAGCGGTAATAGTAAGGCAAAAAATGATTTTCCGCCGATTAGATGGAACAAGATTATGTTTTGAGGATAATGCTGGTGTGTTAGTAACTAAAGAGGGAGACCCCCGCGGAACAGAAATAAGAGGCCCTATCGCTCGCGAAGCTGCTGAATTGTTCCCTAGGTTAGCATCAATATCATCTCTTATAATTTAATAATAGAGAGAGGGAAAAAGAAAATGAAAGTAAAATCAAAACAACCAAGAAAACAGAGAAAAGCTCTCTATAATTACCCAAATCATAAAAGATCAAAACTTTTCAGTACTAGAGTCGCTGATTTTGTACGAGATGAGTATGGGATAAAAAGATTACCGGTTAGAGTAGGAGACCAGGTAAGAGTATGTAAGGGTGAATTCAAAGATTTCGAGGGGGAAGTATTAGAGGTTACTCCTGACTTAAGATGTAAAATAAAAGAAGCTCAATTTGAAAAAGCAGATGGTACCCAATTCCACCCTGCAATCCATATTTCGAATTTAGTTATCACAAAACTCACAAAGGAAAAAAAAATGGATCCTTGGCGTGCGAAAATAATTGAAAGAAAGGCACTATACGGATTTTATGGGGAAGAGTTAACAGGCCCAAAGAAAAATAAAGAGGAGGAAAAATAGAATATGGCTAGGCATGGAGGTCAAAAGACCCTAAAACGACTTAATACTCCGGCGTTTTTACAGATCAAAAGAAAACATGGAAAGTTCTTTATCAAAGCCTCTCCGGGTCCACACCCGAGTAGAATTTGTTTCCCTCTACTCCATATTGTTAGAGACCTTTTGAAAATAACGAATACTCATAGAGAAGCAAAAAAACTCATCGGTTTAGGCTATTTCAAAATCGATGGTAAAGTAGTCAAGGATAAAGGATTTCCTGTTGGTTTGATGGATGTGTTATCAATAGATAAAACTAATGAACACTACAGAATATTACCTGATTCCCATTATGGTCTTATTTTGCATAGAATTCCTGAGGAAGAGAGCACTTATAAACTTTGTAGGATAAACAATAAAACTACCGTAAAAGGTGGTCATATCCAATTAAATTTGCATGATGGAAGAAATATTTTAATCAATGTAAAAAATCCAAGAACCCCAAAGGAAGATGTTTATAAAAGGATGGATGTCTTGAAAATTACCATCCCAGAACAAGAAATCGTTAAAAACTTGAATTTCAAGGAGAATAACCTGGCAATTATTATGTCCGGTAAAAATATTGGTCAAGTAGGAAAGATAATATCTATTTTAAAAAGATTTGGCCCTAAAGCAAGTACGGTCTCTATACAGCATAACGGAGGCCATACAGAAACTCTATATGACTATACATTTATTGTTGGAGAAGAACAATCAGAAATTAATTTACCAAAAATCGAAAATTAAATAGCAAAAAAAGGAGATAAAATTGTCATCCAAAGCCAAGAGAAAGACATCAGACCCCCAAACAAAAGAATTTGATGAAAAGTGGAAAAATCCAATAAAGAAACCCTTTTTAGAAAAAGTAGTATTAAATATAGGGGTTGGAGCGGGTGGTGAGGAGTTAGAAAAAGCAGTAAATGTGTTAGAACAAATCACAGGCAAACGACCTGTTAAAACCATATCAAAAGTTAACGTGAAAGAGTTTAACCTAAGAATGGGTCGTCCAATTGGCTGTAAAATCACAATTAGAGGAAAAAAGGCAGAACAGTTATTGAAAAGACTATTAATTGTAAATAATAATAAAATGCTCAGAACGAGTTTTGATAATTTTGGGAATTTTGCATTTGGCATAGATGAACATATAAAAATACCTCAGACAGAATATGAAGCTAGCGTAGGCCTCTGGGGTTTAGATGTGTGTGGAAGGATTGCTAGACCTGGTATGAGAGTGAGATATAGAAGAAAAGCAAGAGCGAAAATACCCGCACACCACTATGTTTCGAGAGTAGAAGCTCAATATTTTTTAAAACAGAATTTTGGGGTTGATATAGTCAAGAAATTAGATTTAGAATATATTTAATGAATTTAGGTGAAAAAAAATTCCACAAGGAAAACGCTACGGCAAAGGACAGAGAGAGTGCAGACGCTGTCATACTCATAGAGGAGTAATAAGAAGATATGGATTATACATTTGTAGACGATGTTTTTATGAAATTGGTGGAGAAATTGGATTTAAAAGATTTGAGTAATAAAAATTTTAAAAATTTTTGAGGAAGTGAAAAGATATGACCAATACTATTACAGATGCATGCTGTGCCCTTAAGAATGCTGAAAGAGCACGCAAAAACGAAGTGATAATCAGTCCTGCTTCCAAATCTCTTCAACAGATTCTTCGTATCTTCCAAAAACATGCTTATATCGGAGAATTTGAAAGGTATGATGATGGGCGCCAAGGAAAATTCAAAATTGCATTGTTGGGACGAATAAATGAATGTGCAGGTCTTTTAAGATTAAATTACAAGCTCTCTCAATTTGAATCACTAGAAAGAAGATTATTACCTGCTCCCGGTTTGGGTCTTATAGTTTTAACTACTAACCAGGGAATAATGACAATGAAGGAAGCTGAGGAACAGAGCATTGGTGGGCATACTATATGTTATATTTATTAATGTATATTTAAAGTGAATTGAAATGGTAAAAATTGCGTTCTTTAAGGAAGAAGTGGAAATCCCTGAGGGTGTCAAAGTCTCATTAGAGGAAGACTCTCATATTAGAGTCAAAGGACCAAATGGTAATATTGTAAAAGACTTTTCCCATATCAGAGGGATAAAAGTTTCAATTGAAGGTGATAAAGTTATTTTTACTACAAATTTCCCCAAAGGTGGTACACTAGCCTTAATCAAAACAATAGTAAGTATCATTAGTAATTTAATAGTTGGGGTTCAGACGAATTATAAATACATCTCAAAAATTGCGTATAGTCATTTTCCTTGCTCTGTTCGCGTGGATGAGAAAAATAAGATGATCTTTGTAGAGAATTTCTTGGGAGAACGAGCCCCAAGAAAAGCTAAATACCCAGATAACGTACAAGTAGAAGTAAAAGGAGATGACGTGTCTTTTATAGGGCCGGATAAGGAAGCACTAGGACAAGCAGCTGCGAACGTTAAAAGAGCTTGTCGAATTAGGAAAAAAGATCCCAGAGTTTTTCAAGATGGTGTATACTTATACAAGAAGCAAATAGGAGAAGAGGTTGTTTGGGAAATAATTTAATATGGGGATTATATCATGGTTCAAGAGAAAAGATTAATGGAACTTCGAAATAAGATTAGTAATAAAAGACCAGCTTTCAGACGAGTTGAGTCTTGGAGATATAAAAGAGTTAAAGATTCTTGGAGGAAAGCCAGAGGTATTGACTCAAAAACCAGGAAGAAGAAAAAATTGGGTGTTAAATCACCAACAATAGGGTATAGAGGCCCAAAAAAGGTGAGAGGATTGCACCCATCGGGGTATGAAGAAGTTAGAATAACCACTATCGATGATTTAAAAACACTAAATAAAAATAGGCATGCACTTAAGATTTCTGGGAAACTAGGTGCTAAAAAACGCATATCATTAATAGATTATTGCCAAAAAAGAGGATTTAAAGTCTTAAACCTTGGTGTTTCACAGAAAGAAATTGACATGCTAGAAGAGATGGCAGAAGCTCCTATGTCTGAATTGGATAGTGAAGATTTTATTGATATTGATGAAATGGAAGATTCCTTGGAAGAATAAAATGGATTAAAGAGGAAAGAAAATGAATTTAAAACCACAAAAAAGGATGGCTGCTGAGATTCTCAAATGCGGAGAGAATCGAGTTTATTTCGATCCCTATTTAATTGAAGACATTAGTTTAGCGATCACTAGAGAAGACATTCGTAATTTAATAAAACAAGGAGCAATTCAAAAGAAATATAAACAGGGAATTTCAAAATATCGGAAAAAAATCAGACATGAAAGGAAGAAAAAGGGTAGAGCAAGAGGTTTAGGAAAAAGAAAAGGAACAAAACACGCAAGAACTCCTAAAAAGGAAGCTTGGATGAAGAAAATACGCCCAATTAGGAGAGAATTGAAAAAATTAAGAGATAGGAAACTTATCACTCCTGCTAATTACCGTAAACTATATAAAAATGCTAAGGGTGGTATGTTTGCTAGTGTTGCTCAATTGAATCGATATATCAAAGAAAAAGAATTAGTAAGAAGAGGAAGATAAACCATGGCAAAAGGTCCAAGATACAGAAGACCCTTCCGAAGAAGATTTGAAGGAAAAACAGATTATCATAAACGAATGAAATTGTTAAAATCTCGGAAATTAAGAGTCGTTATTAGAGCATCTAATAATCATATTCGAGCTCAATTTGTACAGTCGAAATTAGGAGGAGATAAAGTATTAATCTCTGCTTTTTCCAAAGAACTACCCTCTAAGTATGGATGGAACGCCAGCACAGGAAATATTCCGGCATCATATTTAACTGGGTATCTCGCGGGAATGAGAGCAAAAAATAATAAAATAAATGATGCGATTTTTGATCTTGGCATTTTTTACCATCGAAATCGCGTACTTGCTGCATGTAAAGGAGTTATTGATGCTGGCATTCAAATCCCAAATAAAGAAACATTTTTTCCAGAGAGTTTGGATGAAAGGATAAAAGGTACTCACATAGAAAACTACGCAAAAAATCTAAAATCTGATAATCCTGAAAAGTATGAACAGATATTTTCTGGGTATCTTAATAAAATGAAAACAGATCCCCTGAAGGTGAGTCGAATTTTTACCGACTCGATGAAAATGATAGAAAATAAAGCTTAAAATAAGTGATAAAAGATGAGCCGTTTAAGAAATGTTGAAGAAGAATGGATTCCTAAAACTAAGTTAGGGGAATTAGTTAAATCTGGTCTTATAACACTTGATAAAATTTATCAAAATAACCTTGTAGTAAAAGAAAAGGAAATTATAAATCTGTTATTACCACAAATTAGCGAGGATGTGGTCACAATCAAGATGGTTCAACAAATGACAGCAAGTGGCCAGCGTTCTAAATTTAAAGCAGTCGTAATCGTAGGGACGGACGGATTTATAGGTCAAGGGTCATCAAAAGCCCGAGAAGTAGGGCCCGCGATAAGAAAAGCAATTGACAAAGCAAAACTCTCAGTAGTTCCCGTACTTCGTGGATGTGGTAGTAAAGAATGTGGTTGTGGAGGAACACACAGTATTCCATTCAAAATTTCCGGTAAATGTGGTTCTGTTAGAATACAACTTATTCCTGCCCCTGCGGGTGTAGGTTTGGCATGTGCAGATAAAGTAAAGCAAGTTTTAAGATTATGTGGTATTGAGGATATCTGGAGTAAGACCTTTGGTGATACTCGAACCAGTGAAAATTTAGTAAAAGCTACTGTTGATGCCCTTAAAAATGCGCATAAGTTTAACTTTAATATATAAAAGAAGTGTATAGAAATGTCAATAGCGAAAAAGAAAATGAAATTGAAAGAAACAGAATTTATCCCAAAGTTATACTTTGCAGTTCGCTTAAGAGGGGCACCTGGGATGAGACGTAAAATTCTGGATACTCTTAAAATGTTAAGAATGCACAAAGTAAATCATGGTGTACTAGTATGGGGTACAAAAAGTTACAAAGGAATGCTTGTGAAATGTAAGGATTATATCGCATATGGGGAAATAGATGAAAAAACCTTAGTGAGATTATTAAGAGTACGGGGAAAAGTTGAAGGGAATAAGCCCCTCACTGAGGAACACATAAAGAATCTCACAGAATTTAATAACTTTAAAGATCTTTCGAAGGCATTATTAAATGGAAAAATTCAATATCGAGAAAAAGATATCTATAAAATTAAACCCGTATTCCGACTTCATCCTCCTAAAAAAGGACATCGTGGTACAATAAAAAGACACTACGGAGAAGGAGGAACACTTGGATATGTAGGTCTCTTTATTAACGAATTAATTCACAAAATGTTATAATTAGTAGGTGATAAATATTTATGAGAACATTTGAAAGGAAAGTACGACGAATGAGGGGTAGAAGAACTCATGGTTATGGTGTAGTAGGCCAGCATAGGAAAACGGGACAGCGCGCGGGAAGAGGGAAAACTACTCAATGGAAAAAAAGCAAGAAAAGTTATTACTTAAAACAAAAGGAGCTAGGATTTCCAGATCCTGATTGGGACCTTGGAAAAAAAGGTTTTAAACGACCCCAAGATATCACCAGAATTTATCAAGTAAATACTTTAAATGTTAAAGATTTAGACAGAATTATCGAGACTCTAGTACTAGAAAAAAAAGCCTCCAAATCAGGTAAAGCCCACAGCGTTAATTTAGATGACATAAATATCCAAAAAGTATTAGGGCGAGGAAACATCAATAAATCAATCAATATTACTGTAAAAAATGCCTCAAAGAAAGCAATTGAAAAAGTAGAGGCTGTTGGTGGTAAAATAACTTTAATCTCTGCGATAAAATAAAACTCAGAAATATCTCTTTTATTTAATTTAGAATATAGACCACAATTTCATAATAAATATTGAAATGAGTTCTAATTTTGATGAAATTCCTGATCAAGACGAAGTTGAGGAAGAGAGAAAAGCTCAAGCTAAAAAAAGAAGAACATTATTAATTTGCTTAATCATCCTCATAATTATGATGCTTCCTTCTACATTAGCATTCCTTGCTATTTTTTAACTTATCTAATTTATTATCTTGCTAATCAACTGGATTAGTCCTGGAAGTACAAATATGAATCCTAGTGTATTCCCAATAATATGAATTGCTGTAAATATGATTCCCCTTAGGAAATAAAGAAGAAATCCATCTAGAGATCCAAGATATATCAAGGCATCCATAATAGATGAGAAAATTTGAAAGAATATTGTCATTAAAGCCCCTATCGTACCAAATATCAATATTATCTGAATTTTATATAGGTCCCCATCAGGTGAATAAAATTTTCTTCTGGTGAGGAAATCTTTCGTCAAAGCTCCGAGTAAACCAGTTATGGAATAATAAGATAATTGAAAAGCTAAAAGTGGAAGGGGAGAAGTACCAATTGGATTAAAAAGTGTAAAAATGAGTGAACTAAGGAACCCCACTATCATACCGTCCCTTTTACCTAAAATAAAACCAGAGAGAAAAATAGTGAGAGTAAATAACTCAATATTTGGGAATTGTGCAAGTAAGTACCCTATTACTATCGCTAGAGCAGAAAAAGTGCTAACGAGAGCAATTCGAAAAGTCTTTTTCTCAAGCCATAAAGAATGATATTCTTTTTCCCAACTTGATTCTGGGTGCTCCATCGACTTTTCCGTGTTTTTCATGCTAGACTTTTGTTCCAATTCAACTCTCCATATAATGATCTTAATAAATTGACATTAATGTCAGAAAAAATAGGATATGTTTCCTATATTTAGATAGGGAGAGATATAATTTAAAGATATGGGATTGGATATATAATTAAATATTAGATCTTTCTTGTTGATTAATTAATAATGGAAGATATCATTCAAATAAAAAAAGAAATTGATTGTGATATATCTTTAGCTTTTAAATTTTTCATCCAGAACGACCTATTAGAACAATGGTTAACAGTTAAAGCTGAAGTAAATCCCGTAGTTGGGGGTAAATTTGAACTTTTTTGGGATCCTGATGATAAAGAAAACAATAGTACTATTGGCTGCAAAATTACAGGAATTGAAAATGAGAGATATATTTCATTCGAATGGAAAGGACCAGTTCAGTTTAAACATTTTATGAATTCTGCTGATCCCTTGACCCATGTCATCGTATTTTTTTCCTCTGTTAAGCCTAATAGAACCACAATTCACCTTTTTCATACAGGATGGAGACAAAATTCTGAGTGGCATGATGCTCGTGGTTATTTTGAAAAGGCTTGGTCAAACGCTCTAATAGGGTTACAGAAAAGATTAGCCAAGAATGCTACACTTTAAATTAAAAAAACATATTTTTTTACAAATAATCAATTACTACCC
The DNA here is from genome assembly GCA_016839845.1 of Promethearchaeota archaeon. The sequence continues at coordinate 7,191 of JAEOTL010000111.1, read as the reverse complement.
TATACTAATATATTTTGACTAATTCATCGTGTTCTTTATGATAGAAGATTTGCTAATAATAAATGAATCAGGGTCACTACTCTATAGTTGGCAACCTCAAGGCAATGTTAGTAATGGTAAGCAAGATCTGCTTAGTGGCTTTTTAACAGCAATCAATAGTTTTGCTAGTGTTGAACGGGGAGAAGATATCCAATCCCTTAAACTTAAAGAAACTCAAATTATCTTTGAAAGATTTGATGAGTTACATCAGAAACTTACTTTTGTTATTACTACGAAAAATGAAGAATTAATTGAAGTTTTACATGCAGTACTTCATGAACTAATGAAAGAGTTCCCAAAACTATTTCACGAGAGTCTTGATAAAGAATTTACTGGAAAGATTACACAATTTCAAAAGTTTGATCCATATATGGAAAAAATAATAAAATCATTCGGATTGGATATTCTGGGTAGTACTTTAAAACAAGTCGATAAAGGAGAAGAGTTGAAAGCAGTCATTCTTCTTGAGCCAAAAGGAGGGAATATATTCTATATTCATGCTAAACATTATATAAATAAGGAGAAAATAAGTTTCTTAATTCCTCTGATTATGAATTCTGCCAAACTCTTGTATCAAACTAATTTAAATGAAAATTTGAGGTGGATATTGCTTAACACAGTGCATAATGAAAATTTATTAGTAGAACCACGCGATCAAATCTTGATTGTAAAACAGTATCAGTTATCTGGCAATAGTGAAGATCTCTTGTCATTAGAATTTTTCAATGATAAAAATAAATATATCAAAAAACCAAAGAAGCTAATAGAAAAATTTGAAAATTTAATATGGGAATCCGAAATAAAGCAGTTATCCTTAGTTGATACCATGGGTAAAGTTTTATACTCCAAGGTTTTTGACGAGAAGTTTGACTGTACTGATTATATTCCAGAGACCATAAGTTTTATGACTTCTTCCAAAAAAGTGAGTGAAGACGTATATAATAGAATCTTGTTTAATGGAAGTATTGGCGGGGAAAGAACAACTACAATATGTTTGAATTTTAATAATTTATGTCTTACATTAATTGGAAGCATTTATGATCTAAATGATTATAACGTAATTCAGACTATTTGTACAAATATTTACAAGCAATTGTTATGATTCGATTAGAAGGGTTGGATTGTGTTTAAAATATAAATGCAATATTAATATTCGAGCCAGTAATTATAGTTATTCAACAATTTAAAATAATAATAATACTGAGAGAAAATGGCTTTTGAATTATGGATTGAATTGATGATCCTACAAACAGTAATCGGATACTGTTTTGCTTTAGCAAATGAATTTATTGGGTTATATAACATTAAAGATTTAAACTTAATGAAGGGAGATTTTGCTGTTGTAAAATATCATAAAAGATATGGTTGGGTAGAGGTTTCAATCTTTTATGCTTTAACGATTCAATGTGTCTATATGTTTTATCTTCATGTAGTTGGAGCAGTATGGTCACCTGGGGTATTAACCCATTCTTGGATAGGTGGGTTTATAGCATTTTTTATTGTATCGACGAAGTTTGTGATTGCCAGATTTAAAAAGGATAAAATCTATAAGTATGGACAATATCTTGGTCCAATTGGTTTTTTAGGATGGAGTTTAGCGCATTGGACAAGCCTTATCAACTTTTATTATGCCGTACTCCCCTCTTGGAGTTCAGTAGGGATTGAGGTCAACTTTATCCCTTCTACATTTATATGGGCCGCCATTATTCCTTTCATAGGAGGAGTGGGTCTCTTTTTACTTGTATTAGTTAAAAGGAGTTCAATGATGAAAGAAAAAAGGCAATTTTCATTTAATCAATTAGCGTTTGTACTTCATGGAATTACATTTGGGTATGAAAAATCCGCAAAGGAATTACTTGGTACACCCGCACTTTTCAAATACGTGGTTCCTAGAACATATGAATTTATTGAAAAAATGATGACTATTTCTGGTTTTGATATGGACCAATTTGAAAAGTTAAATTTACCTGATGCCATGAAAGAGTTTATGAAAATGGCAGTGAAGATTGGGATGGCCGAGAAAATTAAGGTAGAATGGGAATCTGAAAAAACATTCACGATTGAGTCTGTGAATTGCTCCACCGCTCAGGTGAGGAGTGTAATGACTAGGGAAGAGCTAACCAATGCGATATGTCCATGGGCAATAATCATTGCCTCAATTGCTAACAAAATTACGGGAAAGGAATTAAAAATGGAACCTTCTGAATTCAATGAAATTGGTGCTAAAACAAAATTAACTCTTTTAGATTAGATTTTAAACCTTATTTGTGATTTTAAAACTTATTTTTTTCTCTTTGTTATCAACCGAAATTTTCGATTAATTTCACATAATCCTTAATTGGTGTTTCCCATCTATTAGTTATTGGATTATAAAGATCAAATATGTATTGAGGATTCTCTTTTATTTGGTTATGAGCTAGTTGAAAAAGGTATGAATTTACATAAGGTCTAATCAGATCAATCCCTTGTAAAAACTTCTTTAGATCTTTAGCGTTTAATTTCAACTGGAAGCACACTTTATGAGGGGACTCGAATAAAATCATTATAAGATAAGGGATTTGAGAGAACCATGAAATTATACTCTCTACAGATTTAGAAGTCTCGAGAAAACAATAGAGATATACATAATCTTCATTGTGGGTTAAATCATAATTTATAAAATATCCTCTAATTATACCATTCTCTGTCAACCTTCTTATCCTCTTTCGTATCTGAGATTCTGATAATTTTAATACTGAATTAAGTTCCCTCATTGAAATAGAGGGCGTTGAGATAAGATTTTTTAGTAATGTGGTATCTTTATAATCAAAATTTACAATTTCAGAATCAATCTCCAAATTGAAATTTAAACCCAAATCTGTTTTGGACAGAGTTTCTTCGAGATGATCGTACCATTCTTCCCATTTCCAAACCCATCCTTTATTAGGGATAAAATAAGATAAATCCTGGCTTTTTACCTGATAATCTACCACATCAAATATATGAAAATCATAAATATATCCTTCTTTTTTCATCGTCTTCAATAAATTGTGAGTCATTTGTGGCTCCTTTAAAGAGTATATAGACCGAAAAAGAAACCCATTGAAATTTCCATAGGTAGAACTATACATGTAAATATAAGGTATAAGTTCGATGAGCTTCACTAACCTCTCTGCTTTTTTATTATTCACATTCATCAAAACTAAGTTATCCCCGATTCCTATCTTACGTTCATGAGTGTTAATTACGAATGGCCTCATTATTCCTTTTTCTTTTAATTTAATAATCCGATATCGAATGGCTCTATCAGAAATATTGAGTATATCACTTAGTAAATCTTCTATCTGATGGGTTGAAATTTTTGGGCCATGTTCAATAAATGCTTGCATAATTACAAGATCTTTTTTATCTAGAAACGACATTATTCTCTCACTTTAGTATATAGATAAAAATCATATATGGAAAAAAATGTAATGAAACATTTCCAAAATATGAAAATTATGATTGTATTGGAAAAAACTTATAAACTTTTGTTTCCAATTTAATTATATTCAAATAATAATATAAATCTTACTTATCAGAAGGTTCCCTATCTTTGAGTTTGATCACCTATATTTTAAAACGGTTATTATCACTAATACCAGTACTTTTAGGAGTCCTTACCCTAACTTTCTTTCTTTCTCGTTTATTACCCGGAGATCCTGCTTTGGCATACTTGCATGGAAGACTTAGCGGGCAACACTTGGTAGGACTCTCTGAAAAAGAAATTTATGAAACTATTCTGCATCAACTCTGGTTTGATCGTCCCCTAATATTGCAATATTTTAAATATGTAGGGGATTTATTTACTGGAAACTGGGGTTATTCAATTGCGATTAATAAAGGACAAGATGTCTGGTCTCTTATTATGCTAAAATTACCAAAAACTCTTGATATTGCTCTATTTTCCTTTATTATCGCTTCATTTGTAGGTGTTAGGGCGGGGATAATTTCAGCAAAGCATAGGAATAAACATAAGGATACAATAATTAGAGGAATTGCATTATTGGGTGTATCTATCCCTGTGTTTTATTTAGGAGTAATACTCCAATATATATTTGGATTTAAACTAAGATTATTTCCAGCAACCGGAATAAAAAATATGGCATATGAAGAACCTGAATTCATAACCGGTTTCAGACTAATTGATTTATTACTTACCGGTAAGCTATACCTGGTAGCAGATTATTTACATCATTTATTTTTACCAGTAATGTGTTTAGCATTTGTTACTCTTGCGGGTATTACAAGACAAAGTCGTTCAAGCATGTTAGAGGTATTAGAACAAGATTATATTAGAACAGCAAGAGCAAAAGGCTGTAGAGAGAGAGATGTCATATACTCGCATGCAGAGAAAAATACCTTAATTCCAACCATAACAGTTATCGGATTAAATTTTGGTACGGTAATAACTGGAGCTGTTCTTTCTGAAACCACTTTTGGTATAAAAGGTGTAGCTCAGTTATTAATGGATTCAATTATCTCTTCTGAATATTGGATTCTAAATGCCCTAGTATTTGTTTTTACCCTTTTGTTTGTATTAATTAACTTAGGAACTGACATCTTATACGCGATTATTGATCCTAGAATTCGATATTGAAACTTAAGAAATTAATAAGTATATAAAATCCCTTAACATCCTTTTAGAACAAACATCATCAACTTACGAAATTTTAAAAAGGGAAGAATTATTTCTAAAATTATAAAAAATAGGACAAGTTTCCTATAAATTTTCTGTGAGTTTTCTAAACGATGAATATCAAAAAAACAGTTTTTTTCATTGGTTTGTTAATCTTTATGCAAATATTGTTTCTCGGGACCATACCTATTGCTAATGCTAATGCTAATATACCAAATTCATATTATCAGAGCCTTGACATAAATGGAACATATATTTATAATGTTACACTATTTGGAAATGCAGTAGGTTGGTATAATTTTACTCCATGGCCAGGAGATTCCTATGAAGGTGATTGGAACACAAATGCGGGAGGTCAGATAAAAGTCAATTTCACAGGATTTTATAATAAAGATCCCAATGATTGGGGCAGTGTATTCGGAGATCCAATACCATGGTTAGATATTGAGATGTTTGAATATAATGCGGGATCTTTAACTTCAAATTTTACCTTAAACAACAGATCAAATAGTGAAGTTGCGAGGGCCCTCACACTTGGATATAATAGTTTTCAACCAGGATTTTTAATACCAAACCATAACCTAACAAATGTAAAAGATTTAGCGGTCAATCAATCGGATCCTGGGGGCGTATTTGATATCATAGGAGATGTAGACGTAGAAGAAACAACAAATTTTTTTTATATCGGATTTGATCAAATAGGAGGGGGGCAACAGACAAAACTAATTTATGATAGAAAAACTGGTATACTTGTCTGGGCAAAAACCTCTATCTTTGGTTATTTGCTGGAGATTCAATCAATAAATTTCACGGTATTTGACACTTCGTCTTTTAAATATGATGTTTTACAATTTGGAGGGGATATTGGATGGTATAATTTTACTCCATGGCCAGAGGATTCATTCGAAGGAAATTGGAAAACTAATACAGGAGGACATATAATTGCTAATTTTACAGGGCTCTATAAAAAAGATTCTAATGATTGGGGTAATGTTTTCGATGATCCAATTGCGTGGTTTGATATTGAAATAATTGAGAATAGTTCTGGAATTTTAACGACCAACTTTACGCTTTATAACAGATCTTCAAGCGAAATAGCATGGGCTCTTACTCTTGGATATAATAACTTCCAACCAGGGCTTCTCATCAATATTATGGAGAATATAACTGCTGTAAAAAAGTTTGCACTTCAAGAAGCGGGAGGATTTGTCCCAGGAAAAGTTACGACCGAAGAAACTGAATTAGCACTGAAAATTACTTTTAAACAAGATGGTGGTGGTCAAATTACATCAATGATTTTCGAAAAGAGGACAGGACTCCTTTTGTGGGTAAATACTTCCTTTGGGAGTTATCTTCTTGAAATGTCGATTGGTGGTTATTCCCCATGGGCAGACGCGGAAGAAGTAATACTCCCCCCTCCCGATCCACTTGCAGAGTTTCTCCCTTACATTGCTGTTATATCTATTAGTGCTGTATCAGCCTTGTCACTCCTCGCAGCATCAAAGGTTAACAAGATAATTAAAAAATGGAATAAATACTTTCTTATTGCTATCCTTGCAGTTGCTAGTTTTACCTCTTTTTTCATATTCTATTTTAACATAGAGGTGAGTGATGTTAATACCGCTCAGCAAAGAGTTAACGATATAACTCTAATTGTAGACTATGGAAATGGTACTCTGAAAACTCAGAGTGATTTTGAATTAACTGACTTTAATACAACAGCTTTTCATGCTCTACAAGAATGGTGTGAAATAGAATATGAAGATTACGGTGAGCTGGGTATCTTAGTGGAAAACATAGACGGAGTCGAGGGGAATTGGCGATATTCAATAAACGGTGATTTTCCAGGAGTCTCCTCCAATAAGTACAATCTAAGAAGTGGAGATACCGTTGAATGGGTATTTGGGTAAAAGATTAAATTCCTTTTTTACAGATTATTTTAAGCAAATCTAATAACTTATTTCATCTGTCGGAATTTTCTTTAATACAGGCTCAATTTCTTTGAAAGATTTTCGTATTTTATGAAAGTAATATCCCAATTTATATCCTTTTTTACAATTGGTAAAAAGCATAAAATCAGTATCTGCATCCCCTACTAGAATTATAGTATATCCTCTCGTTCCTCGGATAACTACATCTCTTAACTCTCCTTGTTGAAGCCCTCGACTAATTTTCTCTCCCAGAGAAATCAATGTGGCTGGGCTAGCACTATATATGTCCGTGATTACTTCTGCTGTTTCTGAACTAGCAATTCTCAATCCAGTTTTTGATACGAGAGCAGTGCCTTCCAAATCTGTCGAACTTTCTAAATTTTCTAAGGCTCTCATCAACTCATCTAAGATTTGCTGCTCAACCTTAATTTCAAAATCCTTGCCTCTTTCCACTATTAACACCTCTATTATTCATATAATGATTTTCAAGAATTTAAATATTCTTTAGATGAAAACTTCTTAATTCTTTTAGGTAAACAGCTTCACCTTTCTTTACCTCTTTTT
>JAEOTL010000309.1 GCA_016839845.1 Promethearchaeota archaeon | reverse complement strand
AGTATCAAGTTTTCTAAATTCGATAAAGAAAGTTAAATCAACTATTATCACAGGATACTTTTTCTATTTTCTCTTACTTTTTGGAGGAATTGGGAGTGCTAATTTGAACGGATATAATATTACTACTAACACAATTAGTGAGCTTGGTTCTCGCGGTACAACTCAATTACCTTTTCTCTTCGATCTATCAAGTGTTATTGGAGGTTCTGTAAGTGTACTCTTCTACTACTTTCTTTCCAAAAGACTTGGAGTATTAGTTCCTCATAATGATAAAATTATTTCCTATTTATGTCATTCTGCAACGATATTAGGTATCGTTGGGAGTTTGGGGATTATTTTTGTGGGAATTTTCAGTTTAGATAGAGCTTTTGGTTCATGCCATAATATTTCTTCAATATTTGCATTTGGTGGATTTACAGTCTCTCTTTTATTGTTTGGCATTATTATAATACAATTCAATACAAAAATTCCTCGAATGATGGGGTGCCTTGGAATACTGCCTTTAATTGCATTTATCTTCCAATGTCTTTTACCTACTCCATTATTAGAGTGGATATTATTATTGTCGATTCTTTCGAGTATCATGCCTCTTGTCGGATGGGTTACTCTTCGCTTATCCTGAAAATTATTCTTTTTTTTTTTTTAGATTTTTCTTTTAAATATGATAGACAAGATTTGTTTTTAAAAAGAAAAGTGGTGATAATTTGACTATAACAGATTCTCAAACGAATAACCAATCATTCCCCAAAGTAAGGAAAAGAGAAATTGATTGGGCTCAATACTTAGATTTTACTCTATTTATTGAACCAGGAGAAATTAAGAATGAGAAATTAAATAAATTTAGTAATGATTTCTCTTTTTAACTCTCGCTCATTATTATTTTTATATTTAATCGTTTCAGCTCTTATCTAAAATATGAATGTCTTAATTTTAATAAGATAAAAGATTATGTAAAATAATCATCCTCATGACACATAACACAAAGGCTTATCCTTATTCTTTTAATAGATTAATTAAGATAGTATTAAATTTAAAGAAATAAAAAAAAAATTATTGAATTATTGGAATAGTCTGCCAATTTCTTCTTTTTTTTCGGAACATCTCAACATTTTGTTCAATACTTTCTCTATTGGGATCTTCGCTTAATTGCTTCTGAATGTGTTCCAGCATTTCTTCTTGCGTAACACCTATCTGTTCAAGAAATATATTCACTTCGCTTCGCTTAAAATTATTCTCAAGAATTAAAGGAGCTGACATTTTCAAAGTTCTAAGCCATTTCTTTCTAGATTCTGGATTTAGTCGTACCAGTTCAGCGTATTGATATGCGTAAAGGATACCACCATATCTATTAAAATCATAAAATGTTGCGGCATGTACAACGTTGCAATTTGTTAATAGAGGATCTGCATGTCCTTTCTTAATGTAGTTTTTAGATTCGACTAGTTCAATGATCTCTTGCTCCCTATATGGGATTACATGATAAGGTAGTAAAACTCTTGGAAGATTTCCACTCTCAATTTCTTCATCATTTAAATACCACTTAGCATCATTATTATCGAAGAACGGACTGTCAAGTAGATCTGGTTTCCATTTTTTCATGACTTCTTCTTGTGGCATTTCATAAAAATAGCGAAAAGTCTGATCAGGGGAATATCCAAACATAACATATGGAATATCTCTTCTGATCGCTTCTTTTACAATAATACTGTGTATTAAATCTGAACAATAATCACAAATATAGCGGGCTAGGAATGCTTCATTTGAATTATGATGAAGAAAATGATATTTGTATAATTTAGTAAAAGTAGAAATTGAGTCTTCTATTAATATATGGTCTATTTGAATTTGTTTTAGTGTGTCTTTTATGTTATCCTTAGCAATATCTGTCATGAAGCCCGTATCTGAAGTTACCGCTAAAGGAGTTAATCCTAATTCATTTACTAAGTGATCGAGCAGTGCAGTAGAGTCTTTACCTCCTGAATATCCTAAAATGCAATCATAATTCCTTTTTCTATGGTTTTTTTGCATTTCTTTTACGACTGAATTCCAATCGTTGAAAGCCTCAGTTCTTCGCTCAGGCCTAATTATTGTTCGAGAATAATTAATAGTCTTATATGTAGGGTCAGCGCATATGTTACACAGATGGTCTGAATTCAGGTGAATTCCAAGAAATCCATCTGGTAAAATACATTTACTACAAAAATGTTCTTCTTTTATCACTTAAATCACTCTTAATAAGAGACTTTATGTTACACGTGTTATTCTTCCTGTCATATTTAAAGGAAAAAAAAAGAGTAGGATTTT
>JAEOTL010000308.1 GCA_016839845.1 Promethearchaeota archaeon | reverse complement strand
CATCAGATATAATATTATAAAAATTATATATTTTATTATAAAAAGTAATATTATTTTCTACACCAGTACAACTAATAAGGGAGATATTATGAATTCAAGAGAACGTGTTCAAGCAGCAATACATTTCAAAAATCCTGATAAAGTACCTGTTTTTAATACTATAATGGGAGATCTTGGACCTTTGACTCTAACTCATTCAAAACATTGGAAACCTGGTTGGAACGAGGGGGAAGAAGGTTTATTTCCTCATGTTAGAGGATCTTACAATTGGGATAGACCTGAATGGGCCAAAAATAACCCAAAATTTGAAGGTAATAAATGGAGAGCTATTCCACATGAAGAAATTGATAAATGGGGCTGTATTTGGAATATGAAAGGAAATGATAAAGATCAAGGACATCCAGGAAGACCCTCCTTACTAAAATGGGATGATTTTGAAAGTTATTTTGAAAAATATACTCCTGATCCTGATGATAAAACGAGGTTTAAAGTCGCATTAAATACAAAGGATACCCTTAGTGATGAAATGTATTTTGCACTAGTATATGATTCTCACGGCCCTTCCCAAATAGTATCAGCAATGAGAGGTTTCAATACTTATTTACTTGATCATAAAAAGCATCCTCAGGAATTGCAAAAAGCCTTCGAAATAGTAGCCGAATATCATGTAAAATGCATGAAAAATGCATTTAAATTAGGAATAAATCCTGATGGAATTTGGCTCACAGATGATTTGGGAGAGCAAAAAGGACCCTTCTTTAGCCCGAAGACTTTTAGAAAACTATACGAATCATCTTATAAATACATAATCGATGAGGCTCATAACCTTGGGATTGATGTTCATCTACATTGTTGCGGAAAAATAGACCCATTATTAAAAGTCTTCATTGATTGGGGTTTAGATGCAATTGAACTTGATAGTCCTCGAATGAGTGGATATCCTGATTTGAATCCATATCGGGGGAAAATAATGTTTTGGGCATGCGCTAATATTCAGTCTCTTTATCCTTTAGGTACACCTGAACAAATAGAAAGAGAAGTCTGGCATATGATGAGGAATCTTGGTACAAAAAATGGGGGATATGGCGTATATTTTTATCCTGACCATAAAGATCTAAATATACCTCGAACAAATATTAAAGCTTTAGGAAAGGGAATTGAAAAATTTGGAAATTACTCAGACATTCCTGCCCACTGGTGGGATTATCCCATACCAAATGAATGGAACGATTTTCAAGTTCCACCTCTTCCACCTATAGAGCTGTAAATCATTGTTTATTTTAACTATTTTATATCACTGAACAGTAAAGCATCAGTGATTATTAATCCGGGTTTTACCAAAACACTATACTTTTTAGATTCTAAAAATTCCTGAAGTTCTTTTCCGATTTTTTCTAGTGTCTCAGTATCATTATCATTAGAAATAGAATATTTTATAATTGATCGAGCTGATTCCATTTCCTCTTTTATCGAATCATCCACAGGATTTATTGAAACTAGATCTGCTCCAGCAATTAATGCAATTTTCTTAATTTCTTCCTCTAATGATCCAAATGAAAAGTATTCCTTACTTTTTGCTAAAAACTTTTCTGATATTATTTTCTCTAGATTCGCCCTAGCTGTTGGATCATAAAAAGCTGTTAGTTCATTAGAACTGATTAACTGATATTTTCCATTAATCAATGTTTCCTTATCCTCAATGAACTCAATTAATTTATCATAATATTCCGGTTCGATTTTCTGAAAGTTTTCAATATTTCGGACTAAATCTGTCAACTTATCGAGCAAATCATAATAGAATTTTAATATAGATTTAATCTCTAGTTTATCCTTCATTTCTTTTATTTCGGGATAATACTTCCTCAGAATTAGATTGATTTGTTTGTTAAACTTAGCACAAACTTGAGCTACTTCATCGATAACTTTGACAGAATTTCTTTCCAATAGCTCAATTAAATGACTTTCTAAACTCGGTAATTCTTCGAATATTTCGTCGATTTTTTGCTTGTACTTCTTTTCTATGTAGCTCATTAATCTATAGAAAAGATAACAATAATCCTATATAATGTTATTTTTCTCAATAGAAATGCAAAATATAAATAAAAAAAGATAAAAAAAAAATCAGGTGTTAAAACTTGTTGCTCAATATTTTTTATGACAATTTGCTTTTTATTTGCTTTGAACGACTTCTAAGAGTAACTTCGGTTACTTTCGCGACCTCTGAAACTTCTGCTTGAGTCTTTCGGCAATTTCCTGCTTTCGCTGCCATATAAATAACGCTTGCGGCTAATCCCTTAGGATCTTTTCCCGTTCGCAATAATCCATTTCTTGAAGCTTCTACAAGCATGTTAATTGCTACTTTTTGGGTTTCCATTGGTAAACCTAAATCATTGCCAAATCTAAAAACTAATTGCTCTGCTGTGATTGGTTTATACTTCAAACTTAGTTCCGGAAGGACTTCCTTAACGATCATCCCTAATGAACGGTGTACAGTTCTTCTTGGTGTCATAGATGCTTCACATACTTCTTCAAGTAATCTTGGGAATTCATGTACTCTAATGGCTGCATATAATGCAGCAGCAATGAAACCATCAATTGATCTTCCCATTGTTAATTTCTTTTTAGCTACAACACTATAAATTTTCCAAGCAGTTTCCTTGATATACTCAGGGATATTCATCTTGGAAGTAAGCATTTTTAATTTTGGTTTAGCTTCCCAGAAATTCCTTTCTATACTTGAAATTAATGAATTTTGTATTTTGGATAATCTTGAAAATAGGGTCTTTCCTTTAGCTCCGATAAGCCTTCCTTTAGAGTCAATTTTAGTGTTTGGGAGCATTGTTCTTGGCCCAAATTCCCGCCATCTTGGCTCTGTTCGTCTCCTCTTGTTTACCTCTTCTACCGTATAAGCCCGGCGCTCATTTCCTACTAAATTCCTACTAACAATCATTCCACAATTTAAACAAACATTGTCTCCATCTTTCGACTCGATACTAGGACTATTGCAACAATTAGAATCTGTACTACAACTAAGGGTCTCAGAATCCACTTTTGTTGAACGTAGTCTATCTTTATAGCTCATGGGTATTCACTTTTTCGTGTCTAATTTTTTTGCGATTTTAAGAGTATTAATCAATAGTGATACTGATCAATAGGTGTTTTATTCTGTGATTCAAATGATCAGTTTCGTTTATATTTGTATCTACAATAAATTATAATCTTTATAATTATGTAAAAATATTTTTTTATTGACTATGTCTATTTAAGAAAATTCATTATTTAAATATTTAACTATTCGAAATTGTTATATGTCCGCGTACAGATGAAAATGGGGGATTTTCGTGGGATTTATAGATTATAAGTCATAGTAAAACTATATTATTTTGGGCTAAAAGCAATGTAGACAATAAGGAAAATCATCATTTTATTTTTTTAACAATGGGAGTACTTGAGGTCCGTTGGGTAAAATTAGAATGGATGCATTTTTTCCGTCCTTTTTTAAACACCTATTTATGGCATCCTCAACAATTTCAGTGTATTTCAAGCCAATATTTCCTATCTCATTTTCCTTTAACTTTGAAACAACAAAAATATCTGCTTTCATTAGACACCTAGCGAGGATCTGGATTTCCCATTGATCAGGAACAACAATTTCTTTCCTAAGAATTTTTTCATAGATTACTTTTGGTGTCATATCAGAAAAAATCAATTCCTTAAATTTATCTTGTCCAATTCCTACACCATCAGCGCATTCATTTACTGATATAATCGTTCCTCCATCTTTCACTGCCATTTCCCCTATTGCCATACTTTTTACAGCTTGGTACAAATTAAGATCAAGGGGATATCCTCCATTTCCACATATAACAATATCATATGGTTCTTTAATTTCTCGGAAGATATGCTTTAACTGATAATTCACAAGTTTTTCATGAGCTTTTTCGAAATTTCCAGAAGCAACTTGAACTATTTCATGACGCTCATTTATGCATACATTTACTATAAAGTCTGCTCCTACCTTTCTTGAAATTTCAATTGAATGTTGATGTAGTGGATTTTCTTTGAAAATTCCAAATCTAGCATAAGGCGATGCAATATTTTCAGCAGAATGATTCTTTTGGAGAGTTTCCGCACCGGCAATTCCCGGAATTATAGATTTCCGACCTCCCGCAAATCCAAAAAAGAAATGAGGTTCAACATATCCAGTTAAAATCTTCAAATCTGCTTTATAATAGTGTTTGTTAATTAAAATTGGATGCTTATCTGAAATTTTTCCTATATTGATCAATATATCTTTATCTGTTGCTATATGATCTATTACCTTTAGTCTTCTTACAAGATTATTTCCTAGGATTCTTTCCAATTCATCTTCACGGGAGGTACGATGGTATCCTGTGGCAATTAGAATTATTAATTGATCGTCTCTAATTTCACAATCATTTAATTCCGCTACTAATGCCTCAAGAATTAGATGTGAAGGAACTGGACGAGTAGCATCGCTAACAACGATACACACTTCTTCTATATTTTTCTGATTTTCAATTTTTTCTTTAAGTGTTAAACTCTCTATTGGGTTTTTAATGGAATCCCTAATTTTTTCAATGGGATTATCAAATGGTTTTTGTTCTAAAGGTTGGAAGATGGTTACATTCCAATCTGGATCAATTTCTATTTCAAGACCTTCTTTTCCATAATCTAATTTCATTAAACTTAACTTTTTTTATGAATGAGTTCTCTTGCTTTTTCAAAAATTTCAGTCGTATTAACACCTGCGGGACATTTAGTGTGACAGAGCCCACATAAAGTGCAAGTGTGCAAAACATCAACTATTAAATCATTTAACTCTAAATCACCATGAACCAAACCATTTAAAAGGCTTAAACGCCCTCTTGGGCTATAGGTTTCTAAATTATAATCCATTCTTGATGGACATGAAATACAAAATCCACACCTCATACATTTTAATTCTAGTATGCTTTCATTTTGATTTTCAAGAGAACGTATTTTATTTGTAGTAATTATCTTCCGGGAGTCTCCTTTCCCAATTCCAGGATTTAAGATCATATTTGGATCAAAGAGTTTTTTAATTTGTGTCATTAAGTCAATTACATCAGATCCATGTTCTAATTCAAGATAGGGCGTTTTAATTTTACCTATTCCATGTTCACCTGTCAATGTTCCCCCTACTGGAATTATTATATCTCTGTATAAATAATCTATTGCTTTTTCAAAATCTTTTACATCTTGCTCATCATTCTCATTAAATAAAAAGGTAGGATGTAAATTCCCTTCCATATGGCAGATTATCGAGACTAATAGATTTTTAGCATTTATTTTTTTGGGGATTTCTTCAATCCTTTTGATAACATTAGAAAATTCTGAGATTTGTATTGTACAATCCTCCACACAAGTATTAGGTCTGACTCTTGAGAGAGCGGGAAGATTAGCTTTCCTTGCTTGAATTAATCTTTCTCTTTCCTCATCATTCATTGCAATTTTATGATATATTGGATTTTTCTGAATGATAATATCGAACATAATAGTGAATTCTTCATTAACTTCTATTGTAGAATTACCATCTACTTCTGCTAATAATATATACCCGGGGGGAAAATCGTAGAACTCACCACCTAAATATTCGGTAACTGCTTTTAAAAGAATTTTATCCATAAATTCCAGTAAATTTGGTACAATACCACTTCTTCGAATTTCTAGAACTGAATTTGTTAAATCTTCGATATTTTCAAATATAAACAAACCTAATTTCCTAGCTTTAGGTAATGGTCTAATTCTTAGACCAATTTTCGTAATTACTCCCAAAGTACCTTCAGAACCGATAAACAAATCTTTAATGTTATATGAAGATACAGATTTTAAAACTTTTGAGCCTAAATTTAAAATCTGGCCATTTGGTAATACAACTTCTAAATACATAACATAATTTTTAGTAACTCCATATTTGAATGCTTGAATTCCGCCAGCATTACTTGCCACCATTCCCCCTATCGTAGCAACAGAACTTGAACCAGGATCTGGGGGAAAAAAGTACCCATAAGGTTTCAAAGATTCATTTAACTCATCGCAAATTACCCCCGGTTCCACTTCTACAAAATTATTTTCGATGTCTATCGTAAAAATATTATTCATGCGACTTACATCTAGTATTATTCCTCCATAGGGACTTAACGAACCAGATGATAAACTTGTTCCACTACCACGAGGAGTTATTGGAATCATATTCTCATTAGCTATTTTTAATATCTCAGAAATTTGCGAAGTGTTTTGAGGAATTAATATTAAATCAGGAATCCAATCCTTATTAAAAATTGAACAGCCAAAAGCGTAACTATATCTAATTTCATAATCGTCAAAAAAGTAATT
>JAEOTL010000307.1 GCA_016839845.1 Promethearchaeota archaeon | reverse complement strand
TAATGAGATTATGGGTAAAGGGCAAATATATCCCATTGCTTTTTACACGAGAAACGATCACTAAAAACTTAGAAGGTACCCTTAAATTGATTCCAAAATAAAAAATATAATATCTGGAATGATCATTATCAAATTTATTACAAAAAATTATTGATCAAAATGAGTGAAAAAAAGCGGTATGAGACTCAAGTTATAAGTGATGAAATTCTAGAAAAACTGAGCCTTGAAAACCGGTATAAATTTGTAAGAGAGAATCTTGAAGCAATTCTAAGTGAACAGCAATTTTCGTTTCTAAAACAGGCTCAAAACTTTTGCTTAGATTATGAATCTAAGAACAACATACAGCACAGCCCCGATGAGGACATTTATGATTGGGTTTCTGATTTCGGAAAAGAAGGATATATTACCCGTCAAACCCCATATAGCTGTATCGATTTAAACTATGAAGACTATGGGATGGCAATTGAATTTATGAGGATCCTTGCTCTTGATAATTTTGATCCTCAGTTTGCGATGAGCACTGGAGCAACCGTTATTTGTTTAAATCCCATCTATGCCCATCATGAAAACGTACCCATTAGATTAGAAGCATTAAAAGAACTTGTGACAGGCCAAGAAGTAGGATGCTTATTAATAACGGAACCCGAAAGAGGTTCTGACGCTGTACATCAAATGACAACCTGCACTGAACAAGAAGATGGCTCCTTTATTCTAAATGGGACTAAAATATTTAATACAAACGCACCAAAAGCGAAATGGGCTGTCTCCTATGCTACAGCCGAAGAAAATAATGGAAATCTTATGGGACAATTTTTAATTAATACATCATGGTCGGGATGGTCTTGTGAGCGAGTTGGAATCCCGTGGACTCCAAAATTATTTATAGGGAAGGAGAAACTTGAGAATCTAAAAATCCCAAAAGAATATGTATTGGGAGGGATAGGAAAAGGGAGAGAACATCTGTTTGAAGGCCTTATTCCTGAAAGAATTGCTATCGCTGTAAGATGCATGAGTGCTTGTTGGGGTGCATTAGCCCACGCTGTTATTTATGCGAATATGAGAAAACAATTTGATAAGGAGATCTTACTCTTTCAAGGAGTCGGATTTTCATTAGCAGACCTATGGGCTAAAACTACGGCTTTAACACATGGTATCCTTAAATTTGCTGAGACTTATGATGAAAAGAATGAAAAATATAAGGGTAACCTCCCTGATCGAATCTCTCAATCAATGGTTAGTTCCGCGAGTCAATATAAATATAATTGTGCGAATCTAGCCAAAGATGTGTGCTTTGAAACAGCGAATTTGATGGGTGGAGCAGGAGTGTGCGATAATACGCTGATGCAAGATTATGTCAGCGTTTCAAGGATATTAGAGGTTGTTGGAGGTACAAAGCAAGTACAGCAACTCATAATGAGTAGGGGGCTGCGTAGACTCTTTAAAGGTTTATAATATCCACTAATACATCAAGAAGGGAATATAAACAAATAGAAAAGAAAGAAAATATAAATTTATACTTGATTTTTTTATTAAAGATTACTTAATCTTCGTCAGAACCCAAAAGCTCCTCGATTTTGTTTTCTAATTCTTCCACCTTTTCTGAAAGGGATTCAATTTCAGCGTAAGTTTCACACCGTTCGCATCCATCATCTTCCTCACAAATGGGCAGAGTATCACACTTATCCTCGAGTGCTTCTATTTTATCAAGCAATTCATCTTTTTGTTCTTCAAGTTTATCAATACTCATGTTCAACACCAAATAATATTACATTAATTATGGTTTTATAATTTAGTTCTTTTCTTGTTAAGTAAGAAACTGCTGAAGACATAAATTCATTCTAATAAATAGGTTTTTCGTATGGTTCAATATCAATGGATGAATAAATGATTTAGTCTAGGGAGGATCTGTAATCACTTCTTCTTTTTTTCGAATCTTTTTAATAATTTTTTTGAAAGATTTAACTGAATTATTTATATATTCATGAGTTTCGGCAGGAATATCTTCATCCTCTATTTCAAGGTTCTGAATCATAAAATCCAACCCAACTGTTAATTTGTAATTTTCTTCAAATTTCTTTTTCACAAATGAATTAATTAATGAGGATTTACCCACAGCGGCGGCACCTACCAGTAAAACTTTAAATCTAAAATGAGAAAAATTTATAACTTCACCCAATCGAGGATGAAAATCTAGCAGAGAGGTTAAAGCCAATCGATAAAATAAATCATCAACATTTTTCCGGTTTAATGCCGAAGTTTCGATATATTCAAATAAATTATAATTGTTAACCATTTTGCTTATTCTTTCACGTGAAATAGTTACTCCAATATCTTCTTTTAAATCATCTTTATTTCCAACGAGGATAATGGGAATGTTTCCAGACTGTTCACGTATGTCATCAAAATAATCATCGATATTATCAAAGGTATCTGGACGAGAAAGATCAAAGACTAATCCAACTGCTGCTACACCTTGAAAAAAATCTGTCTTGAAGAACTCAAATCTTTCTTGACCTGCGATGTCCCAACAAGATAAAGTGACTTTCATTGTTGATGAGATTATAAATTATTTGTGGTTTTTTATCTTAATTATTTATCAGAAGCTATGTAATTCGTTTGAACTGTAGAAAATCATACCAAACTTAAAAAAAAAATATTAAATTTTTAGGTTAAGGAGGTGTAAGGAGATCTAGCTTTGTTTCGATATTTTCATTTAATTTAGTAATTTTCTTTTCCAGCGCTTCGAGTTCTTTATTTATTTCCTCAAACCTAGTTTCTTGAGTATTCAGTTTTTTAATGTATCTCTCTTTTAGTGAAACAGATTGAGCATCATCACCCAAAACCGATAAATTCTCTCTTAATCTTACTTGTTCATCAGTCATCATATCCCTCTCATTTTGTAATTTGGAATCCTTCGCTTTAAGGTCATTTAAGGTCTGGATTAATTCAGCAATCTCTTTTAATTTACTTTCCAAGTCTGGATCGATAAATTTTTGTTTCACATAAAAACCGACTCTATTGAGAAGATCCTCCTTACTGAAATTCCAGAGATACATGCTAGAGTAATTTTCTTGCCGTTCTTTAAGTTTAAAATTAACCCCATCCTTGGGTTTTAAAGTAAGTTTAAAGCGCCAATAATTTGGTGTTTCTTCTGGTTCTATGGATTTTTCAATGAATTTATAACCACTTATCTTCGGATGATCTAGATATAATACTTTCTCTTCATCAGTTTTATTTTTTATTTTGTAGGTTGTCGTTAAGTTGGTGTAGTAATATTCATATGAATAACCACTTCCAAACGTAACCCTATGTACACTTAGATTCTCAGATTCTTGTTCATGAGTAATAATTACAGCTTGTTCTACAGCATAATTCAATATCCGTGTGTCTTCTTTATTTAAAAATGGAATAATTGCTTCACCCGCAAGATTATCATCATAAATTATAGTCACAGGACCTCTTTCAAGTGTGAGATTTGTATTGTTCGTAATTTCAAGGCAAGCATTAGGATTTTTAACATATTCATTTTTATTGTAGAGTAAAATTCGTTGTGCTTTTATTGATTCTGTTAGTATAGGGACCAAGGCAGATTGTTTTCTCTTAATAGATACAGGATTTGAGATATTATATTCAAATAATTCTCCTAGATCTTTAGTTTGGGTTTGTACTTGAGATTTCATTTTATCATAAATATCTGTGTCAGACAAAGTGTTTAAATTACGACCGAAACCTCCAGAAGCGGCAGGAGCAGGAGGAGGGCGAGATCCTACTCGCCCAGCTACTCCTCTTTTCTTCATCGCCTTTGGGCTTGCTTCCATTTCCGCCATAGCGTAATCCTTAAAATCATCTATCTCTAAACCTTCTTCTATTTCTGATGGCCTTGCGCTTAAGATTTTTGGGGGTTGAATAACAGGTCTTTGGATGAAAATAGGTCTATAAAATTCGTAAATAAAAGAAACTGGCATCCCCGCAACCAAAGAGAGTTCTATATCTTCCCAATCTTGATTAGTAGTGTTTTCAATTAGACTCCACCCCGAGAGTAAGCATTTCTGCTCCATTGCTTGTTCTTTACTCATTATTAGTCTGTAGGATGTTTTCCAGATTGGACTTTCCCGAATATAAGAGACAAAAATATTTCTTTCAATATTATCGTCTCCTCCAGATTCACAATTTATTTTAATATTTTTAGCGTCTTTCTTTTTTCCAGCAATAACGGTCTCAAGGAAGAATTTTAGATCCTTTTTAATCTCAGGGTTTATAATATTGAAAGATTTAATGTCTGTGAATGGAATTTTGGTTATAAGATCGTCATCTTGTAGAAGAACTAATAATTTGTTAATTATTTTTTCAGTTTTGCTTAATTTTTCGATAAACTCGATTCCCATAATCTTTCCTGAAACTTTCTTTGCCCCGGTAACCGTTAAATCAACGTCAGCGCCCTTAATCTGCGTGATAAGAGACGAAAATGAATCCTTATCGGGGATGTTTAACATTATAGATTTTAATAATTGGGATGTATCTAAAGCAGCATCATATGAAATCGATGATATATATCCCTTTTCACTTGTATCTAATACAAATAGAGATTTTAAAACATCATTCATCTCATCGATTTTGAACTCCAATTCAAATGTACTTGATCCTTTTGAGATTCCCTCAAGGATATAGTACGAAACGCCGTGTTTAAAAATAATTACTTTTTTAACTTTGAGTTTCGACATAGAAATATTATACAAACCAAATAATATAAATCTTAATAATCGAGAATTAGAGATTATTCTCTAAGATTTCAATTAAATCTTCTTCAAGAGTTGATTCCCATTTTGGATTTTCGACAATTAAACCAATTAGGTCATTATTTTCCTTGAAGAAGTAAAATGTAGGGATTTTCTTAAGATCAAATTTTGGATTAATTGCTTCTGGTGGGGAACGCTTCTTATGCCATATAGTTTCACCAGGCTTATGAAGAGCATTTACCATAATACCATATAATATTTTTAGATCAATATCATCAGAGTTCATTGATTTTATAATTTTTATCATGTGAGGTACATTTATATTACAATCAGGGCACCAATCTGCTCCTAATGCTACAATCTTTAATTTTTGGTTCTTTTCCTTCAAAAGGTTGTTGATTTTATCTAATATTTCCATTTTTGGCTCGTAGTTGTTATAATTGGCCATGATTTTTTTGCTGTATTGTTTTAGATAATCATCCGGACTCATTGTAGGAGAAACGAGATCGTTCCATTTTAATTCTGATTCATCATTCATATTTAGTAAAAAGAACTTTTTTTTTTTAAGAATTGCTTTAATGAATCATAATTAAATAGAAATCAAATGGATCTTACATTAAAAAGAAAGTAATGTTTTTCAGAAATTTAAAATTCATTTGGGTTATTCAGATATTCCCAATATCTTTTCTAGCATGAATATTGCTCCCTTTTTGTCTAAAGGATCGTTGGAGTTTCCACATTTTGGTGACATGACGCATGCAGGACATCCATTTTCACTTCTACAGTTACAGGATTGGATTAATTTATACGCAAGCATCATTAATTCATTTAGGTTAAAATATAATATTTCAGATATACCAATTCCTCCCTTGTACCCATCGTAGATGTAAATTATCGGTTGCTGTTTTACAGGATCAAAATCAATAGAAACACCTCCCAAATCCCACCGAGATATTTGTGCTAGGGCGGGTGCAATTGCGATCATTGCATGCTCAATTGCGTGAACTGTCCCCCCGAGGTCATAGCCACTCACTTCTAGATCTTTTTGATATTCAAAAGGTATTGTAAACCACACGGCCTGCGAATCAAATGATCTAACTGGGATATCCTCTAGGGGATGCCTCGATCGTATATCTTGAGTAAAAGTGTCAATAACCTTGTAGGAATAGTATTCGTGCTCCACTCGAACATTCCCAAAGTAGGAATCGATTTGGTTCTCAGCACCAACTTTTTTCTGATATATAATTTCAAAGGGATTAATTTCTGTGTGTTTCAAAGACTGAGTATAATAATCTACATTATTTTTTTTTAGATAGACAATTCGATTCTCGATGTCAAGCTCATCCACAACATAAGATTCAGCTTCATAAAGATATACGGCACCTTGATGGAGATCTCGAAAAACAAAGTTCTCATCCTCGATAGTTAGAAGTTCTGCCTTTATTCCTGTTTTTAATAAGACCTTATAGCTTCTTGCAGATATATCACTTAACCCAAATTTCTCATTTGGGAAAAAATCACGATTCCAATAATATTTCTCTCCTCGTTTCATGAGTAATGAATCTGAAAGGAGTTCTTCTAGGCATTCGAGGAATAATTGAGAATCTTGAACTCCAAATTTAAGAGAGTCATCAACTTTGATTGGAATTTCTTTTGATCCACAGCACAGGTGGTTCTTAATTATATCTTTATTATTCAATGTAATGAGGATTTCTTCTCTAATATGTCCAAAGAGCTGATCTGGATTATGTATATAGAATAAATCCAATGGGTCGGGCATCGGAACGAGAGTGGAAATTGAGAGGTCTGTACCTCTGCCAGAGCGCCCAATCTGTTGTTTGAAGCTTGAAATAGTTCCCGGGAATCCAGAACTAATCGTGGCATCTAGAGAACCGATATCAATACCCAACTCAAGGGCATTCGTAGAACTGATCCCCAAGATTTTTCTACTTTTGAAATTCTGTTCAATTTCTCTCCTTTTTGATTTACTTATTCCGGCTCGATAACTGAAAATTTGATTCTTCTTAGATGGAAGTGCTTCTCTAGTCCATATTGCTTGTAATTCAGCCATTTTCCTCGATAATGTGAATGTAAGCGTTTGGATGCCCTTTTGGTATTTTAAATGACTTATAAAAAGATTTTTAGTTTCTTGGTGAGGAGAATGATATTTTTTGGAGACTTGGTCAAAAGGTAAATCCCATAAAATAACGTTTTTTGCTCCAGAAGGGGAGTCATCTCTATCTACAACGAAAATTTCCTCCCCAACTAGCTTCTCGCAAAATTCTTTGGGTTTATATGTTGTAGCACTTGATAGAATCCACTGCGGTTTAACATTATAAGTATCTAGTATTCGTTTTAATCTTCTAAGTAACAGGGCAAAATTTGAGCCAAACACACCCCTATAAATATGAATTTCATCTAGAACTATATATTTCAGATTGTTACAAATTCTCCTCCAATTTTGCTTAAACCACGGTAAATAATAATGGAGCCCAAAAGGATTGGTAATGATAATATTTGCATTATTTAAAATGAACCTTTTTTCACTTGCTTCCACATCTCCATCATATACACCGATTCTATTTTGTTTAATATTAGTCCCTGATAAAAGCTGTGATAATATAGAAAATTGATCTCTTGCTAATGCTTTGGTAGGAAAGACATATAAAGCAGTCGTTTTTGGTTCCTCTATGATTGATTGCAATACAGGAAGATTGTAACAAAGACTTTTTCCAGATGCAGTTGATGTGACAACTACTGTGTTTTTACCATCTCTAATTGAATCTATTGCATCCACTTGATGTTTCCAAAGCTTAATATTATTAATATCCAACCAACGTTGAAGCCGATTCTTTAGAGGTTTTTTTAAAACACCATATTTCGCAACCTGAGGAGGGATGTGTTCGATATGGTAAATCTGATCCTGGTAATAATCTTGAGATTTCAAATACGATAGGAAGTTTTCAAAATCGACCATAACTAGCTTCAATAGTAATAATTATCAATTTTAATTAAAAATTACAAGGGGAAGAGATTTATTTATTTTTTAAAGCTTCTAATTTCTTACCGTAATCGTGAAGAGCAAGAAATGCTTTACCGGCCCTTCGCACGGAAGGGAAAACTATGAAATCATCTGTAAGAAGTTTATTTGTATATTTTTCCCTATGTTTTCCAGAATACTGGGGTAGAATCAACATAAACGTCTTACCAAGGGATTCTGTGAATTCTCGAAGTTGAATAATGTTATTATAATATCTGTTAAAATAATCGCTGGAAAATTCATCTTCCCAGATATCTGTTTCAATCATAACAAGGTCAATACCTTCTTCAATTGCTGCTTTTGCAACCTTAAGATATGTTTCGGATCTTGATATCCATGGCATATCCAATGGATTTTTTAGACTTCCAATCTTTATTGGATAGATCTTTCGCAGTTTTTCCAGACTTTCACCCTCAAAATATGGAACTTTAAGTCCTAATTCTGTTAAAATGTTAGTATCAATAATCCCAAATCCACCTGACCACAGAATAAGCAAAACACGCTTCCCTTGGGGGTATTTTACATCTTCTAGGTTTCCCCCTGATTTTTTAAATCTTTTTATATAACTGTGAAACATGTAAAGATAATCAATCATATCATCCATTGATGTAGGAACTTCAATGATGGGTGTTTGTTTTACTACTGCTTCCCAGATCTTTTTGTTGGAACCTATAGATCCTGTATGGGTTAAAACCGCGGTTCTAGCTCTCTCAGTTTTTCCTCCATTCATAAATAGCACGGGTTTTTTCATACTTTTTAAGGTTTGAAGAAATTTTCTTCCTTCATATGGGTGTAGTCGTGAAAACCCTTCAAAGTACACACCGATAATATCTGTATCATCGTCATTATTGAAATAGTCTAGAAATTCTGATATTTGCAAATCCAGACAATTACCCACACTCGCTCCTTTTGAGTATCTTAAATTATACCGTTTTGCTCCAATTCTAATTGTTTGAGAATGCAAGTCTCCAGATTGAAAGACAAACGAGATATTTCCTGGTTCAGTTGGCAAAAATGGCTCATAAGATATGTGTCCCTTTGGGGAGTATACTCCCATACAATTTGGACCAATTGCTCTTATATGGTTTTCTCGATCGCTTAAAATGTGCATTAAATCCTTTTCAATACGTTTTCCCAAATCATCAGATTCTCCCAGTCCTGCTGTAAATATATGCATAGTATTGATTGGTTTTTGGTGGAGCAAAGATTTCAGGGACGCGACAATTTTATCGCGTGCTACGGCTAAAATTAACAGGTCTATAGTTTCTTCGGGTACTTCATCCAACCTTTTCAAACATTTCATCCCAAATACTTCATCGACATCAGGATTAATAAGGTATAGTTTAGAATCATTATATTTATGCTCTTTAAACCCCATCAAGAAGTAGTCAAGTTTTTCACTTGCTTTATAAAT
>JAEOTL010000306.1 GCA_016839845.1 Promethearchaeota archaeon | reverse complement strand
CAACATAGGATTCCACAAGTAATACCCACCATTTGTTAAGGTGCATTCGAGTATATGCTAAGGTCATCTGTATAAACAACAATCCCATGAAGAAGAATCCACTGAGTAAAGCGGGGGAGGAATCCATTGGATGGAACCAGAAGGTGTATACTAAAGCCCAACTGAATATTAGTTGATGGCTTTTCATGAAGGTACCTGCGACTTCAGGTCGCATGAGCCTCTTTTCTTTTTTGCCAAAGAAAATTCCACGCTTGGGATTCTGCATAACAAGAAGAATGGAAAGCATAATGATCACGCTTCCCTGGCTTGTTATAATTGCTACATCCTGAGCAAGACCATCGTACCATATATGAGTTTGAAGTAAGTGGAGTAAAGTAAATGTTACTAAGATTACTGCCATCATCACAGTATACTTAAGTAATTTCTTCTCATCAAGTTTTTTACCATGATAATTTTTGTGAGCCCAAATTATAACTATCCACACTGATAGCTGGTGTGTTGCATAAAACGTCCAAGTGATTACCATAGTCATAGCATCTCGTACATTTAATTTCCAATAATAATCTGAAGGACCTGTATCAGGATCCAATGCCGGAAATCTAATTCTTAAAAGAGGTTCAAGGTAAAAAATGAGCATTGTTTCAATTACAGTAAATATGAGAAGAGCTATCCAGACTTTAAATACAGGAGTTCCTATTATATCACTATTCTTTGACGATTTCATCTCTAATAGTTGATCATCATTTTGGGAGTTCATAAAAAATGATGTAATAAATGAAATAAAAAGGTTTATCATATATTCTATAGATTGATATTAAAAGGAGAAAAGGGGGAATTCAAGTATTATATATCATGGAAGGATCTTTATAAGCTTCTCTCCTTCTAATTCGGCAAAATAACTATATTAATATTACCTATTCCATGAATGAATCGATTAAGAGCAATATAAACAAAAATGATCATCAAATTTCAGAAGATATTGATTTTCTTTTGGAGCTTTACCGAGATTTAATAAGAATGCTTAAAAGAAGAAGTCAACACCAAGAAATACTAATAAATCGGGAAAAAATAGCATAACTAAAAAGTAAGGAAAAGAAGATTCATTGATTTTCAGGTTCTATTTACGTAAAGTTAAGATTAAATAAATTCAATAATTAACAAATAAGAGAGTTAAATAAAATGGGTGATACTTTGAAGGAGGAAGAAGATATCACGGATGGAGGAGAACATTCTATGAATGAGGAAAAAAATGAAATGGATGAACTAAGGGCTGTTCTTAAGAAACTCTTAAGATCCAACCCTGAAATAACATTTGCTATAATCACCTCCATTGAAGGCCTTCCTATTCTTTCAATTTTACCAGATGATTTTAATGAATTTATACTCTCTGCCACAGTTGCTACAATGCTCTCTCTGTCTGAAAGAGCCGTCAGGGAGATGAAAATTGAAGAGTTTAAAGATCTCTTAATTAGGGGAAATAAGGGAAATATATTTGTTTGTAATGCAGAACTCGCCGTGTTGTCAGTATCGACAACAAAATTCGCTAAGATTGGTATGATATTTCATGAATGTGAACGTGCTGCCCGTAATATTGCAGATATATTGAAAAAAAGTAGCTAGAATCTAATGAAATGTGTATTAATCCGTAAAAATTAGGACGGCTATCCAGACTTTAGAAATTGGTGTTCCTATTATATCTTTACTTTTTGATGATTCTATTTTAAAAATTTGATTATCCTTAAAAAAATTAAAAAAAAAATCATCCAAATCGTAAAAATGGTAAAATTTTCAATATTCATTTAATAGTTCTTTGTAGTACTTTATTTGATTCAATAGATTATTAATATCTTCGTTTAAGGTATTTATCTCAGTTTTTAAGCGCTCAAATTCTAAAATTAGAACTAAAATTGTATCTGAATAAGTTTTTGTTTGAAAACCTTCTCGGATATTATCAAGTCGTTCCTTAACAATAGGTGATATATGAATTGTAGTAGTCTTTTTACCCTTTTGTTTCTCGTCGCTTGAGAGAAATGTCTCTCGTCGTTCATTCGTTATCTTTCTGGGCATTAAAGTATTATATGATTATCCATTTAAATATTTTCTTATAGTCGTGTAATGGTCCTGTCATAGTCGTTTGCAAACATTTAAATATATAATTAAACTATAGTATAATGATGGTATTGGTATCGAAAGGATCTTATAACCTGACTGAAAAATATCCCATATCCGTATTATGCTCTAATCCTCTTCAATTTGACTCAATTAGATATCTTTACCATTCTAATTTGACGGGGTTGAATGTTAATTCGACATTGAGAAAAAATATCAATACCATCAAAATTATTTAAGTTAATTGAGCAATCCCCCGCCATATTTAATAATAAAAAGAGGGTAGCAAATAAATATGACTGATGAAAACGATTTCTTGGAGAAATTAAGGAATATTTTAGAAAGGCTTTTAAAATCCTGTCCTGAGATAAATCTTGCTATAATTACTTCCCTTGAAGGTCTTCCAATTTTATCAATGTTGCCAAATGGATTTAATGAATTAATAATCTCTGCTACAGTTGCCACAGTGCTCTCTCTATCAGAAAGAGCAGTCATCGAGATGAAAATTGATGAATTCAAACAGTTATTTATTAAGGGAAAAGAGGGATATATATTTGTTTTTGAAGCAGAACTAGCCGTTTTGTCAGTGTCAACCACAATATATGCGAGAATTGGTTATATCATTTATCAGTGTAAACGGGCTGCAGAAGAAATAGCAGATGTATTTAAAAACATGAATTAGAATCTAGCGAAATTAGTATTAATATTTATATCCAAAATTGTATATTAGTAAATTGGAAAAGTAAAATACCATACACTATCTATGTTTCTCCTTTAGAAACTATGACTTTGGAGTATTTATAAATGAAAGTTAAAAAAAAAACAATCCTAGCACTTATTACACTAACGATAGTTATCATAGTTTCTATTAGTGTAATATTTCAAGAAACAAGTGATAGTAGGATAGAGATCAGAGTAAATAAAGACTCTTATGTGTATCAAGATCAACCAAATCTTAATTATGGAGGAGATGGCTACCTTTATGTTGGAAATTATTATTCTGGAAGGATTGAAACATACTACCACTTTAATATTTCAACAGCTCGAGCAGGATGGACGAAAGCAGTAATAAAAGTATTTTTTGACTACGCTTCAAGCCCAGTTGATGTTGGGGCAAACCTCACTTATGCTAGTTGGAATGAATCGGATATAACTTGGAATAATAAACCCAGTGCGATTATATACAGAGGCCACATTGTTAATGATGGGTTCAATTTTAACATCCCTCTCACCCCAGAGAATTTTTCTAATGAGGAAGTTACGATCTGTTTATATGGAAAAGGGGGAGTAAGTGATGGCTATATAAGAGGAACCTCAAAAGAAAGCGTATCACAAAGTCAAAAGATCCCATTTATTGAGCTCACCTATGATGATATCAGCCCAGGATTTATTGTGAGTATGATAAGTTTGATTAGCTCCATCTTTTCTGTTTATCTTTTTTTCCTTATAAAATCAATAAAAAAGGCAAGACGAAAGAAAATTGCTAAATTTAAAAATCCTTGGGTATTTGAACGTTTACCGGCTAGAGTTCCTCGACCTCGTGCTCCCCAACAGCAAAGACATCAGCCAATACACTTTCCACGTGAACAACTACAGATTAGACGTCATTTTCAATCCAGAAGATCTATATCTAAAGAGCAAAAGATTAATGATTATATAACACTCAAGTTAGAGAATGGAAGAACCTTTATCTATGTAAATGGAAGGCGATTTATCCAATGTATACGTTTAATTCTAAATATCCCAAAAAATGATATACATATATATGACGAAATTGAGTCAATAGATGAAGCGGCTAGGGTGTATAGCAGGCATCTTTTTCAAAACAGAATCTTACAAAGACCACGAGAAGAACATGATATAACGCCTGAACAGGAATTTTGGGGGCATTGTTCAAATCTCCAAGCATGGGTTGAGCACGATTACGACACAAGAGTACTAATGAGCAATATTTCATTTCCGTTGTTAAGAGCTTTGAGTGAAGCGGGGGATCCCCAGGCAAAAAAAGTTTTTCGGGAAGAGATTGCTCAAAGATTAGAAAGTGGCTATCCATCTGTTTTTCAATATCTGATCAACCAAGGATATCTAAAGTATTTTACTCCCACAGAATTCAGTACAATTATAGAAACTACAGACTTAGTTGTAAATCTCTCATCTCAAATTAACATGTTAACAATCTTTCTTCATACATGCGCTTCTAAATTTCCGTCTCTCCTCGGTGATGTGTTACTAAAATTATTAAATCTACCCGAAGGAAAAGCAAGTTTGATTAAGTCTTTTTCTACGAGACCAATGACACGACGGCAGCCGATTTCATTTCGATTGAATCCCCAATTCTTCCAATTAATTAGAAAAACATTACAAGATTTAATTAATAAAGTTGGGGAAGATTTAATGACATCTATATTAGCTTGCATTCAATCGATTGATTCCCACTTTAAAAAGCAAGATATTGGAATACCACCCAGATTTAATATAGACTATGTAGAAGAAATGATGAACAGATTGCAAAATAACATAGATTTACGCGAGTGGCAAGGTGATAGATTTCAAAGGAGGTTAGAATTAGAACGTAGATTGATCGAACAACGTAAGAAAGCTCAATCAAAATGTTCGTACTGTGGTAGGGAACTTAAAAAGGGGCAAATAACCTGTGATTGGTGTGGACATCGAAATGATGATGATCCTTTTTATCCATATCCATATATCTTTAAACCTCCAGGACCGGGGGGTGGATTTAAAGAGGGAGCGATAGCAATACCAGTTAGGGTATGAGTAATAATCCTATATTTATTCTATTTATATTTATTAATTTTGGAAAATAGAATTAATACATAAAAAATATAGAAATCAAGGCCCATTCTGTTACTATTGTCTTATTGGGGACATCATCCGGTAATTATCTTCATGAAAGTTCTTTATTCGTCCAGAGGTTTCCTACATAATTTTAAAGAATTAATTTTTTTTCTTTTTTGATTTTAATATAACGTCCTGACTTTTTATTCATGTGGTAAAACTACTACGAGAATAATAATAAGTAAAAGCCCCCCAATGAAGATTAATGATTGAAGAATAGATTTCTTCAGATTTTTTTCTTTTATCATCTCGGGCATAAGTTCCGTGGCCGCGATATACAAAAATCCTCCTCCTGAAAACGCTAAGAAAAATAAATTAAATATTTCGACTGCTTCCGAGAGGAAAAATGCTAAAACACCCCCCAATAATGCGACTAAAGCACTTGAAAAATTAAAGAGAAGAGCTCTTTTCTTGGAAAATCCACCATATAAAAGAATTCCAAAATCTCCAACTTCTTGAGGAAATTCATGAAATACTACTGCAAGAGTGATAATTACACCATTCCTAAACCCGCTTGAAAAGGCGACCATAATAATGATCCCGTCTAAGAAATTGTGCAATCCATCACCAACAAGATTAAGTAGCGCAAAGCTCCTAATACTTCCCCCCCGATCTAAGGGTACATCAATACCTTCTGTGTTACTGTCATAACAAACAAATTTATTTTCCTCTTCTTCGTGAGCATGCCCATGAAACCAGTAAATAAACCGCTCAATAACAAAAAAAATTACAAATCCAACAATGATGAAAATAAACACAAGACTTACAGATATTCCAGCTCCTCCAGCATTCAATTCTTCAAGATGGTGGAGGGATTCCGGTATGAGGTCAAATAAGGCAGTTGCAAGAATAGTTCCCGTAGCGAAAGCAACAAGGACAAATAGAACCTT
>JAEOTL010000305.1 GCA_016839845.1 Promethearchaeota archaeon | reverse complement strand
GAATCTTACATTATTGTCGATGATGCATACTGATGTTTTATGAAATAGTTCATTAAACATCTTCAAACAATTAAAATTCATCTCTTTGAGTTCATCTTGCCCTTCAGAAACGGTAGAAAAAATTGGATAAAATCTATTGTCCGGAATTTGATCGATTGAAGAAAACATTGATACTTTAAAGGGAATTGAGCCTCTCTTATACCAATATGAGGATATCCCTAGTTCTTTTATTATTGATTCTACATGTGATTCAAAATCGCTTAATTCTTTTTCTTCAGATGTTTCCACATCACTCGTTTCGAATTTTATATTCCATTTGAAGATATTAATGTTTTTGAAGATCTTGCTATCATCTAAAACCCCTACAATTTTTTCAGCCATTTCTTCTGAGGGGCGCATACTTTCATTTTCATAGGAACTAATTGTTCTCTTAGTAACTCCCAATTTCTCGGATAGTTCTTTTCTGGTTATTGAATGAGTTTCTCTTATCTTTTTCATTAGGTTTCCATCGATAAATACGACTCCTCCTCCTCTTCTGGCTAACACATAGGGGAAAATGTTATTAGTAAGAATATTCTCGAAGGTATTTAAGGTAATAAATGGTAATCCTTCTCTTATATAAATCGTATTATCTTCTAATTTTTGATACCGATTCCTGATTCCTATAAGCAAAGGTTTGGATTGTAGAATTAAGGAAAGAGATTTAATGTCCCGAACTAACGTTGGATTTAAATTATCAATGTTAGGAAAAACCTTTACGCTAAAGATTGAATCATCCTTTTTGACTAACAAATCAAAGCAGAATTTGCTCTGTTTAGATAAAAAACTACCTAAGTAGAACGTCTCGTAATTAGCCCTTCTTAACAAGTTATCAATTTTCTGAATAATAGTGCTACTCATCAATTCCCAATACTTAAATGATATTTAATAAATAAATCTTTTTTAAGGTAATAATGCAATGAAACCTTTTTAATTTAATTCTGTTATTGCGCGTGTTCTTAATAATGGTTTGTTAATTACTTGTAAGTTTGAGGAAGTCAGCATCAGTGATAATCCCAACGAAATTATGTTGTTCGTCCTTAACTAAAACAGCAGAATATCTGTTGAGTAAATCTGAAATATCTTTCACATTCCAATTCTCATCAACTTCGGGGAATGGTAGTTCCTTTATGAGAGAGATATCACCACCAAGAATCTCGGGATTTTCTGTTATAGATTTCTGTATTTTTTTTGAAGTGATACTCCCAAAGTTATTTTTATTCTCTAATAGAGGGAGCTGTGAGTAACCATGATCGTTCATCAACTCAACAGCATCTCTTATTGTTGAGTCAGGTGATATCGAAATTACTTCACGACTCATAATATCTTTTGCATATAGTTCAGATTTCTTACGCTTGCTTCTTTCATTTTCTAAGTATTCAAAGATCTTTTTAAATTTTGTATAGGGGGGATCAATAGATCCATTTTCGATCCTTGAGATTGTTGATTGAGCAAATTGTAACTCATCAGCAAGTTCCTTTTGGCTTATATTTAATTTCTTTCTTAATCGTTTTACTTCACTTAAGGATGGTAGTGTTCGCATTTTCCCACCAAAGATTATTTATGCTCTAGATGCATAATATGATGAAAAAATATTTATAAAAGTTATGATTTACACATGTAAGTAGAGTTTTTTTCATTTAATAATGAATTTAACTGATAATTAATTTAAAAATATAGATAAAAAAACTACTTATACAATTAAGATGTTGGTTTAGTGAAATGTTGAAAATTACACGTGCAAACTTTTTACCCATTGAAAAAAGTGAATTCCCAGAACTCGTTGAAAGGAAAGGAATTGGACATCCAGATACTGTTTGTGACGCAGTAGCAGATGCGTGTTCCAGAGCCTTATGCCGATACTATCTTGAAAATTATGATAGAGTGTACCATCACAATGTTGATAAAGCAGCTCTTGTTGGAGGAACAGCCAAACCTGAATTTGGGGGAGGGTTAATCATCCAACCGCAATATTTCTTAATTGTTGGTCGAGCTATACATCAAATCCTAACAGAATGCGTTGATGGACCAAACAAGCTTGAATATATTCCTGTTGCGACTATTTGTATTGAAACCCAAAGGGAAATTCTTTCCGGTATCTTTAGAAACTTAGATCTAAATAGAGATATACAGTTTGATTATGCTGTCCGACCGGGATCGATAGATTTAACTGGAGTATTTGATGAATCTCATCATGCTGATGAAGTTCCACTCGCAAATGACACGAGTTTCGGAGTAGGCTATGCACCCTATTCAGATGTAGAAAGGATTGCTTTAGAAGCGGAAAGAATGATAAACTCTGACAATTTCAAGAAGAAATGTCCAGCTTCGGGTGAGGATATTAAGGTTATGGTTCAAAGAATTGGGAATGAGGTAGGTATAACCGTTGCAGCGGCTATGGTAAGTAAATACATCAACGATGCAAGTGAATATGTTAATTATACAAATCAGATCAGAGATGCTGTTTTAGATTTAGCTGCAGATATTATCCCCGAACGTGATGTCTCTTGTCAAGTTAATGTGGCAGATAATATCGAGAAGGGAATAACTTATTTAACTATCACAGGTACTTCAGCTGAGGCGGGGGATGACGGAGAGGTTGGAAGAGGTAACAGATCAAACGGGCTTATTACTCCTTGCAGAACGATGAGTTTGGAAGCAGTTTGTGGAAAAAATCCAATCAACCATGTAGGAAAATTATATAATGTTTTAGCTACAGAAATGGCAAGAGAAATCATTAATCGAGGTCAAGGGGATATCATTGAGGCACACGTTAAATTGCTTTCTCAAATTGGTCGCCCAATTACAGACCCTTGGGTCAACTCTATAGAATTGATTCCGGCTGACAATGTAAATTTTGATAGGGTAAAAAAAATCGCTGAAGAAGTATCAACTGAAGAACTGAGTAAGGAAAGTTTCATTGATTTAAGGAAGAGACTCATCGCAGGTAAAGTTCAAGTATTTTAATCTTATATATTTTTTACACAAATTTTTATTTTTTTCTCTTTTTATATATATTGACGTTTATCAATAGGATGAAACCATCTTCAAGTGAGTATTACGTGGGACTAGACAAGTGGATAAAACCAGAAAAAGAAGTAAAAAAGAGAAAAACTGAAAAACAGGGAGCAGATCGTTCAGAACCTCCCGAAAAAACCTTAAAAGTTAAAAAAAAACCAGACGGATTAACGTCAAAACTCGTTAAACAAACTCTTACCTGTCCTAACGTAAAATGTAAATACCAGAGAACAATTATGAAAAAACAAATAACAGAAAAAGATAAAATTTGTCCTAGATGTAGTACTGAAATGAAAATAAAAAAGAAAAAGTAATCGAAGGCCTACTAATCCTTAAGTTCTTAAATCTCTGTAACTCGATTTCTGTAATCTGATCTGGTCTAAATCAAATTCCGTTTCACAATTTGGACACGTATTTGGTTTTTTGCTATATTTTAATATAAAATAAATGATAAATCCTAAGCCTAATGTTAGAATCACCATGAAACAGAGTACTTCATGGTAGATATGGTCGAAGTTTTTTCTTCGTAATACGACAATTTTCTCACATGTTGGGCAGTATACAGTTCTCTTTGCTTTTCTCGTTTATACCATCCCATTTTCATTACAAGTTTCTAATATCTAATTAAGTATATCGAACTATATTTATTTTTCGTTAGTGAAGTATAACGTGAATGAGTTTCTAAAATAAATAGATTTCAGCTAAAATTGGTTTAAATATCCCCAATTTATCAAATCACGAAGTAGAAGAATAAGACAACTAATTAAATCCTCGAAAGGCTTTCTTTTCTTTTGGTTTTTTCTCTTTTTTTTCTCCAGAGGTGAGAATATTCCATGTATTATCTATTCCTAATTCTGCTAGTTTTTGTCTTTCATCCTCTATATTATTTTCTTCTTCTTTTTCTTCTTCACTCATTATACCCACAATTAAATACCTTTATTCTACTTTACTAGTAAACTTCATATTAATAAAATTGATGAAAAAAAAAAACTTAAAAGGCTCAAAATAACATCATAGCATCGTGTAAAATTCAAGAGAATTGTAGTTCTAAATAATATTTTAAGGCTTGATTTTTATAATTAAATAAAAAGTGTTAGTTATAAAAAAATAAATATCAAAAGGGAGATTTGAATGGTAATTTGTGCCCATTGTGGGAATGATATTGTAGGTGAACCTTTTTTATGTAATGATTGTGGCTTAAACTATTGTTCATATCACAGAGAGCCCCTCAATCATGAATGCAGTATTGTCAGGGAAAACATACAATTGCAGCAAACTCCTTCAACACCAACCACTTATGTTCAGGAGCCTCAACAACAAATATCTCAACAAACAGTTAGTTCAGGCATGACAAGAGGGACAACAGATGGATCCTATACTTGGTATCGTCAAGAAACCCAAGTTCCGTTTGATGCTTTTGATCCAGATTCAGGAATTCAATTTAAAGGAATCCTTTTTTCGCATTTATCTGAATTTATCCATTTTCTCATCGCATCTATCTTGATTTATATTATTGGTTTTTTGCTTTTTTATCAATCATTAGGATTAAATTGGGCAACTTTTTTATTAGCCGGAATCTATATGACAGCCTTTCTTTTCCATGAATTTGGCCATCGTCAAGTGGCATTACATTTTAAATTGCAGACTAAATTTAGATTGTTAACGTTTGGGATGGCATTAACTGTATTTTCCCTCGTCGCTAGTTTATTGAATTTACCAATTCCATCCTTGGCTTTACCCGGTGCCGTTGTTGTTCTAGGATTGGAAAAAATAGGAAAAACAACGGGATTATGTAAAGCAGCTGGACCATTAGTTAATCTTGTTTATGGGAGCGTTTTATTTATCGTTTCTTTTATTATCCCTAATAGCCTTTATCCTCTTAATTATGTTTTTGTAATTGCTGCATACTTGAATTTTATGTTAGGCGCATTCAATATGATCCCTATTGGAATATTAGATGGTCAAAATATTTGGAAGTGGAATAAAAAAGTATACATTCTATTGGCTGTGTCTCTTGTAATTTTATTAGTGGTAACTTTAATTTTTCAGCAAAGCCCCGAGTTGCACCTTCTATATACCTAAAACTATCTTGTATTTTTTTTTCTTTCTTTAAATATTTCAACTATAACTAAGTTAAAGAAGGATTGGAAAAAAAATTAAGAAGATGTAGAGAAAACCTAAAGAATTATCAAGGATAATAATTTTAAAATATAATACTAAAGTATATTTTGTGTATACTCTTGTTAATATTAGGAGCAGAAAAACACGTCTGTGAAATTGTATGACATATTGCGAATTCTGTGGTGAACAGATCGGATACCTTCCTTTTTCATGCAAATACTGTGGTGGTACTTTTTGTAAGAAACACCGACTTCCTGAGAATCATGAGTGCACCTTTGAATTAAAACATGTACCACTTGTACCCACAGCACAAAAGGAAGCTCACAGTCGTCGCCAAGATACTGTTCTAAAGAAATCTTATTCTAGAGATTATGTAGATCAAGGATCAAAAGTAATTAGAAAATATCTAAAAAGACAAGAAAAAGAAAGTAGAAAATCATTAAAGCAAGCCCAAAAGTTTCCACGAATGACGTCCACCTTCCAAGGGGCAAAGTCAATTATTATTTCAATTATTGTTTTATCGGTTACGGCAACAGTTTTTGAACAATTTGGAATAGGGGAGTATATGCTTCTTAGCTTAAATGCCTTGGTCTCAAGATTTACATTTCATACTATTTTTACGTCACTCTTCATAGATCGAATGGATCCTTTAAACCCTTTCTTCTTTTTTACCTTAGTTCTTACCTTTTTCATGCTGTATTTCACCTATATCATTTCTAAAATAGTTGAAATGACCAATGGGACGAAATTTTTGGTGAAACTTTTTGTATTTTCAGGATCAATTTCAGTTGCTTTTTATTTCATTCTAAGATTAGCGTTAATTCCTGTTTATCCTATTTACGATCCTTTTTCATTTTTCTTTGATAAAGTCGGTCTAGCTTGGGGCGGGATTTTTGGATTAATGAGTTTTTCTATTTTCCCATCCATGAATCGAAGCTTAACCGGAATGATTACTTTTATCCCGTTAAGGATGAAAGGTAAATCTTTATTATTAATATTAATTTTGTTCAGGGTGATCCCTGGATTATTGTTTGGATTTTCAGATCCCTTTGTTATTCTGTTTTATTTCCCTGAATTAGGGGGAATTTTGGGCTCCTATC
The DNA here is from genome assembly GCA_016839845.1 of Promethearchaeota archaeon. Next base: position 1,022 of record JAEOTL010000305.1, on the reverse strand, counting down.
TTGTCTATAAATATAGGATTTTTAAGAGATAGAACTATATCTGAGAATCCATTTGTAAGAATTAGTAAAAATTATCAATACCAATAACTTTTACTTCATATATATATATATATTAAATTTCTTGTAAACCATTTAGAGATTATTATAATGCCTCAGAAAGAGATTTCACGGGTTATAGAGTTAAATGAAGATTTAATTGCTAATAATGAAGAATTGGCAAAACAAAATAAGAAGACCTTTGAAGAATTCAATATTAAATCAATTGATTTTGTGGGGGCCATTGGTGCGGGAAAAACTGCGATAATTGAAAATTTAGCTGAAAATATGTCTAAGGACTATAAAATTTTAGTAATTAATGGGGACGTCACAACTCGTGTAGATGCTGACAGAATCCAAAAACATGGAGTAAATACAATTCAAATTAACACGGGAAGAGAATGCGCGTTAAATTCTTATCATATTTCTCAAGTGATAAAATCTTACGATTTAAGTGATATTAATTTACTTTTTATTGAGAATGTTGGAAATTTAATTTGCCCATCTGATTTCATCCTAGGTGCTGATAAAAGGGTTGTAATCGTGTCGATTACAGAAGGTCCATGGGTTATTCGGAAACACCCGATGTTATTTAAATATTCTGATATAGCAGTAATTAATAAAATCGATTTAATTGATGTGATTGATGTTGATATCGAAGAGATGGTAAATGATGCCAGAGAAATAAATCCTAACCTAAAAATAATTACTACAAGTGCTATAACTGGTGAAAATGTACCTAGGCTCATTGATGAGATAATTAATTAAAATAAGAATAAAAACGAAAGAATATAATATTAATAATAACGAAAAAAGTTCTGATACATAATGTCGATAAGACAATATAATACTGAATTAGGAACCCTAGTTGATAAAATCGTTAAAGTCTATATTGAAAAAGATAAATTCTTTGTAGGGCAGTTAAAAGGAATTTCTGATGATTCAAACCTTATTTTGGTGAATGCTAAAAATGAAAAAAACAAAGT
>JAEOTL010000304.1 GCA_016839845.1 Promethearchaeota archaeon | reverse complement strand
TCCACCTCCTTAAACATGCTTACCTGATTCTGACAGATTCGGGCGGCATCCAGGAAGAAGCCACGGGATTAGGCATCCCCTGTCTTGTTCTGCGAAAGGTTACCGAACGCCCGGAGGGTATTGATGCTGGTGTACTTAAATTAGTGGGGACAGAGACCAATACCATCATTAATGAAGCTGCCCACTTGCTCGATGACCAATCCGCTTATCAGACAATGGCGCACGCTGCCAATCCATACGGTGATGGTAAAGCAGCAAAAAAGATTATTTACTTTTTAGATTTCTAAATAACCGAAATATCTTAATATTTACCTTACAAGTGGTGTTTTAAATTTCTGTTAATAAGCATTTCCTTCGAGAATATTTTTCTTCTTTTAATAGTTGTATTTTCTCAAAATCTTCGCTTATTTGTATGATCTCTCCATCAACAATTAAAATGTATTGATTCGGAAATTTGGAATAAAGATATTTAAAAAGAGTAAAAAATGTATGATAATTTGATTGTTCTTTGTTTTCTTCGTTCCACGACAATATACCAGAATCAATGCATAAAATATCATTATCCAATAAATCAGACAAATAATTATGAATCTGTTTTCGATCATTCTCGCTGCATCCAGAATTATCTGCTTGAATAATTAGACTCAATTTATAGAATTCCTTTGATCGCAGGATAATATCTATAATCGTTTTCTTGTCAATACAATTCTTTTTCATATTTATCTTCCTTCCTGCTCAATTATTGAACTTATCCAACTTGAAAAATTCTTCCATATTATGCTTCCGAGATCAACTCGTAATTTCGGAATGATTTCATTAATTTCCTCTTGGCTAATTCCGTTTATACGAAAATAAACATAAATCGTTGGAAACGATTTCACTCCCATTTCTAACTCTTCTTTAATCAGGGAGACTTCTTCTAATTTGCGAATATTTTTCCCATCAGAAATTTTCATTGATTGAGATATTCCAGGTTTAAAATTCCTTCTTTCAAAGAAAATGTCTTCAAGTGAATAATTATCTTTTAATTCAAGAATTGATTTTTCAATAAAACCATCAGCAGAAAGAGCTTCAACCTCAAGACCATATAATTTAAGTAAATTAAATATTCGGGAAAGGAAAAAACCAAATTTCGAACGATTTTCTATTTTTTTTTCCACAATAATAGTGAAATTTTTCATTTCTTTTATAAACTCTTCGAGTTTTGTTGATTGTTTTTTAAGTTTATCCCAATCAAAATTCTTGTCTTTCAATGAACAATTAACAATTTCATCATCAAACTCTTTGTAATGCGATGTTCGTTTGAATAAAGAATAGTAATGTTTTGAGTTTGAAATGATTTCATCCAATCGTTTTTCTAAGATTGATTCATTTTCATCTAATTTATTACCTTCAGTATTTTTTTTAGTTAGTTTATAATATTCTTTCCTCATCAAAGAGAGAAGGAATGCGTCATCCCATTGAACATATAGGTTATCTTTAACAACAGGGATAGCTTCGGTTATATCTTTGATTTGCCATAGGCCAGAAATATCATCTGTAAGAACGAACAAATCAAAATTGCTATTATTTTCTTTGGTAGTATCTCTGTGCTCATGAAAATATTTGTTTGTTAAATCGATGATTATTCTTTTCATTAGAGCATCAGTTTTAACAACCCGATGATGAAATATCACATATTTATATAGATTGAACCTTTGATAAAGAAATGATTCAAGATTATTGAGTGCCTGTATAGATGGTATAAATTCATATGATGTGAATTCTTTTTTCTCTTCACCTAATAATTCTATGATTTTTTTGTAGCTTTCTTTTTCTCTGTTTTTTTCATGAACAACTCTTTTTAATATATCTATAAATCTGATTTCTTTTTTATCAGATACTAATTGATATGTTGCCAATAACCTATTAAAATTCTGCTCATTACTTACACCTGAAATACATATATCCCTAGATACATAATCTAATCTATCCGAATCGCAATCGCTATCATAAATATTCTGTAGATTTTTATAAAATTTGGTTTCCCCTCCAATTATTTTCATAGTTATTGTTTTAATAATTTCAAACGTAAAAAGAAATTTAGATTTACGGTATTTTTCTTGAATAGAAGTCAGTAATTGTTGGGAGAGTTGAAAGCTCACTATCTCATGAAAATCTTTTTCATTGTATTTTCCCCCTAAATCAGAAAACGAAATTAATTTTATCTTAATTTTTTCTTTAATCTCGTCAGAGATTTTATCATCTTGGATGAAATCATTAATTTCTTTTTCGATATCTCTTGACTTTTTAATAATCTGTTCTAATTCATTATCTTTTGAGACATGTACTTTTAAGAAATTGCTTTCTATATAAGATAATTTTTGTTTATCTTGTTTCTTTTGAAGAATTCCTTCTATTTCACTCAATGCAAATTCAGATACATGAGAAAACGGGGGATGACCTAGATCATGAAACAAAGATGCAAGTCTAATGGATTGATAAAAAACAATGAAATAATACAATCTATCTTTATCATCTAATAATCCTATGCTGTTCTTATTGTAAAGAGAATCAGATAAAATCCCATTTCCAAAATTGTCATCCTCCAATAATTTCTGAATGTTTTTCTTTTGGACAATTTCATGTTGGAAAAAAAATCCTAATTCACGAGATGCCTCCTTGAGATTTTCTTTAAACCATCCTGGAGAGTTGATTACTTCCCAAACCTCCTTTTTCAGAAACTCAATAAAATTCTCCCTTGTCTCATTTTGTGAATTCAAGAAACCATTTCTAAACATCAACCCTGTTTTATGCATTACTCCTAATGAATGACTGAATCTCGAAGTTCGATCAGATGGATATGTAAAATAAAGAGTTGAATTCTGTAGAATATTATGCAATCGATTAAATATTTTTGTTGAGATTGCGTACTTCTCAACAGTAGATATTTCAATAGGATTATGCAGAAAGTCAGCAACAAGGCGAGGTTTACTTCGATTTGAGTTTGGCATTAATCCCTCCAAATTCACAAACAATATATCTAGTATAATTTTTGTAATTATATATTAATTATATTATCAATGGAAAATAATAATTTCTTTATTGTAATTGAGGGGATAGACGGTTCAGGGAAAACAGAGTTATCACATCGTTTAGCTCTTTTATTAAGAGAACAAACAGATAAAAAGATTCGTTTAACTTTTGAACCTCATGATCCTTCTTGTGCAGGAATATTTATTCGCCAAGTATTGACTAAGAAAATTAGAAACGTTCCGGGGCGGACTTTAGCTTTGTCATTTGCTGCAAACCGACTAGACCATTATGTGCGTGAAATTAAACCTTTCTTACTTGAAGGAAATAATAGATTATTAATATGCGATCGATATTACTTATCGTCTTTAGTTTACCAATCAGATGAATCTCACTCAATTGAAGATATCATGAACCTCAATGACCAAACTGGAAAACCTGATTTAACAATTTTTCTTAATAGCTCAAATTCAACATGCTTTAAACGTATGAAAAGACGTGCACAGGATAAGGAGTTATTTGAGAAAAATTTAGATCTCATTCGAGCGAAATATGAACAATCTATTGATTTTTTAAGAAATAGAGGAGAAAAAGTAGAAATTATTGATGCGAATCTTGAAATAAATTCTGTATTAAACAATATTATTGGACTACTTTGTGATTATATTCCTGAATTGACATCATTTCAACCAGTCCTATCAAAAGAATTACTACCAAGAGTTTTTTCATTAGATAATCATTCAAAAGTCTCCTTTGATCAATTATTTGAAGAGGTAAAAACAAAATCTTATATCGGTCCCATAGTTAGTTTAGATTATTTGGAATCAAAACTTGAAGATATAAAAAAAATTATAAAACAAAGATTATCAATCCTCACCTACAATGAATTGGGGTCATTATTCTTAGATTTTATAAAATCATTTGGTTTTTCGATAATTGAAAAATTTCCCTGGAGTGATTTAGATGCATACGAATTAGAATATCTATTACCAATTGATATTAGACAAATTGGAGTAGCTGTATTGCTGGGTGAAAATCTGCGTTATGATACTATCACAAGAAAAACTCATAGCTTAAGTAAAAGATCTGATTTTATGTTTATTTTTGCACCAGTTTTATCTGAGTTACAAAGTAATCATTACGATAGAGGTATCATGAAATATCAGGATGGAACAGAGACACTATCTCCAACAACTCATGTAATAACTCAATCGGACTTCTTTAATCTTCTATATGTTAGATTTATCAATTATATTTATCAAGAAAATTTCAAATCTTTCAATATATCAAAAAAATTTCTTACCTTTATTAGAAATGAGATAGAATCTAATAAAATTTCCAAGTATCTCACCTATTTTAAACCGAAGAAATTTATCTAATTAATTCATTTTACAATCTTACTACATAATCCCCAAAGACTATCCACTTATACGTTGTTAATTCTCGCAGTGACATTGGTCCCCTTGCGTGCAGCCGCTGTGTGGAGATTGCTACTTCCGCGCCCAATCCGAATTGTGTCCCGTCAGTGAATCGGGTGCTGGCATTCACATATACGGCGGCGGAATCCACTTCAGCAGTAAATTGATCTGCATTTTCCTCATTTTCTGTCAATATGCCGTCTGAATGCCCTGTTGAGTGTTGGGCGATATGCGCTAGCGCGTCATCTATCCCATCCACAACTTTCACACCAAGAACCAAAGACAGCCATTCAGTGTCAAAATCATCATCACCCGCTAATTGAATTTCTGTGTTATGTGCCTTTGGTAAAAAATCTAACGCCCGCTCATCCAATCTGAATGCTACTCCATCCTCCTTTAAGGTATCAACCAGCTGGGGAATAAGATCTGCTGCCGCCGTTTCATGTACCAGCACAGTGTCCAACGCATTGCACACTGTTGGCCGC
>JAEOTL010000303.1 GCA_016839845.1 Promethearchaeota archaeon | reverse complement strand
TATTACGATTAAAAAATCAAGGCTTTTATAAGATTAATTCGGAACAAAGAGGTAATCTGATGGTAAAAATTAGAATTAAGGTTCCGAAGAAGGTAAATAAGACTCAAAAGGAGTTATTAGAAAAATTAAAGGCAGTAGGAGTGTAAAAAAAAATGATATCGAATATGAATAAAGTTTCGAATTCGTGTCCCGAATGTGAGGGTTCAATTATTTACATAGAAGAAAAGGGGGAGACTGTATGCGCTCAGTGTGGTTTAATCATTTCTGAGCGAGAAGTCGATAATTCCCATAGTGGGAAGAGAGCGTATACTAGTCAGGAGAAAAATAGTCGTGAGCAGACAGGAGCCCCGATTTCAATATTATTACCCGATATGGGATTAAGCACGGTTATAGATAAGCAAAAGATTAACAATCCTGATTTAAAAAGAGCGGCAAAATGGAATACTCGAATTACCTGGCAGAAGCGTAATTTATTGATTGCCTCAACTGAATTGAAAAGGATAGGCAGTAATTTAAATTTGCCAAACTATGTAAAAGAAGAGGCAATGCGACTCTATATTGAGGCGTTTAAGAGAAAATTACTTCGCGGGCGATCCATCAACGCGATGGTTGCTGCCTGTTTATATGTTGCGTGTCGAAAGAAGGATATGCCTAGAACGCTCCAAGAAATTATAGAGGAAGCGCAATCTTCAGCCAAAGACGTGAGAAGAAGCGTAAGTACGTTAATCCGCGAGTTTAATATCAAGACACAATCTACAGACCCATTATCTCTAATTCCCAGGTACATCTCCGATTTAGGATTAGATTCAGAAATAGGCACATTGACTCACAACATATTATCTGCCTATATATCGAAGTTTTCAGTAAGCGGAAAAGATCCAAAGGGATTATGTGCCGGAGCAATATATTTAGCATGTAGAATTAGAAATTTGGAAGTTACCCAGCAACAGATAGTAGAAGCCATAGGGGTGACCGAAGTAACTCTACGTTCGAGATATAAGGATTTGAAGACAAAATTGAAAATAAAAGTAAATTCAAAATAATTTTTTTTTTAAACCTGTTTTTTGAAGTACCTTAAACTATAATTAGCCTTACTTCGTTATTATAATAATCTTAATGATTTTATACGGATAGTTGGTACTTATGGTTTCATATAGAGAGCTCGGGTTATCTAATACGAAAAAGATGTTTGAAGTTGCGTTAGGAAGGAAATTTGCTGTTCCGGGATATAATTTTAGCAACTTGGAGCAATTACAGGCAATTATTATAGGGTGTGGTGAGACAAATTCACCAGTAATACTTCAAAATAGCCCTACAGCGGGAGCTTATGCAAATCCAGCAATGGTTAGATATTTAGGGGAAGGCGCAGTGGCGATGGCACGAGATTTGGGATACGAAATCCCTATTGCTCTGCATTTGGATCATGGCGATTCATTCGAGTTGGCTAAGCATCGCATTGATCTTGGATTTTCAAGTGTTATGTTTGATGGCAGTCATCTACCCTATGAAGAAAATATTACAATAACTAATAAAATCGTTTCTTACGCGCATGAGAGAGATGTGAGTGTGGAAGCAGAATTGGGGGTCATTGCTGGGATTGAAGGGCATGTTAAAGCTGATGGTCATCGCTTTACCGATCCAGATCAAGTACAAGATTTTGTTACTAGAACGGGTTGTGATTCTTTAGCAATTGCTATAGGAACCTCGCATGGTGCTTATAAATTTAAGGTTGAACGTGAAGAAGATATCCCTGAATTACGATTTGACATCCTTCAAGAGGTGAGAGATCGGTTGGGGAAATTTCCTATCGTATTGCATGGGGCTTCCTCTATACCTCAGAAGTATGCAAAAATTATCAACGAGCACGGAGGGGCATTATCCAAGGCATTTGGTATTCCCGAGTCTCAACTAAAAAAAGCAACTCAGTACGGGATCTGTAAAATCAACATCGCCACCGATAGTAGGATGGTATTTACCGCAATGATTCGAAAATATTTAGTAGAAAATCCCGATCAAATTGGTCCAAGGAAATACATGGGATTAGCCCGTCAAGAATTCATTGAGATGATACAACAGAGAAATCGGGAGGTCCTTGGTTCCGCGGGACAAGCAAAATACATCTAATTATTTTAATAAAATTAAAAATTATAAAAAAAGAAAATAAAAAGATTAATTAATTGTTTACCTATTCCCGTACTTCTTAAAGATTATAATCCCTAAAGCAACAATTATTATGCTTATTGCTATAATCATTCCTAGGTTGAATAATACACCTGGACTTGTGAATGAAGCACCGTTGAAAATTGATGTAAGAGCATCAGTTACATAATAGCTGGGAAGAAACCTTGCGATTATTTCAGTCCTTGGAGTTATCGGTAAAAACGTTCCAAAAAACATCATGGGCAGAATGAAAATAAACGACAACCCGGTTGCAGCTCCTGGGCTTTTTGCTATGGAGGCTGTAATTAGACCTAAACCAACTGAACAGATTGATAGAAATGTTATAAATATAAAGGCAGACAAGAATCCTAAGGCGCCACTAACAGGTCTGAAGCCTAAGAGCAATGAACTAATGATGACAATTATAACCTGTAACAATGAAAGTATCGTATTCGACACGATATGGCTCCCGATAAATTCACTGGAAGACGTAGGTGTGCTATTGATTCTTTCTAACATTCCTTGTTCCCTATCATCAGAAAAAGACTGCGCTACAATCATTATAATAAATATACAGGCATAAGCATAAAGACCAGGTGCCATAACTTCAAACTGACTTACACCAGGAATGCCACTTTCTATCCCCGCGAAGGCAAATCCGAAGATTAATGTAAGAACAGCAGGAAAGAGGATCATCAAAAATAAATAAGCAGATTCCCTAATTATTTTTAACAGTTCCATTTTTACTAAAGCGAGTATTCGTTGAATATTCATCTATATCCCCTCCAATATTCTTCTTCCAGTAATTTCCATAAACACTTCCTCCAAGTTTTTTGCATTGTGCGTTTCCATCAATTCTTTGGGCGGTCCATAAGCAATCAACTCTCCATAATCGATGATTGCAACATTGTCACTGAGTGCTTCAGCTTCTTCAATATAATGAGTAGTGAGAATTACTGTTTTATTCTGGTCTTTAAGAGATCCGATGAATTCCCATGTCTTTCTACGAGCTCGAGGGTCCATACCGACAGTCGGTTCGTCTAAAAATGCGATTTGAGGATTGTTTATCAAGGCAATTAGTAAATTAATTTGGCGCACCATTCCCCCGCTGTATCCTTTTGCCTTTCTTTTTGCCGATTCTGTAAAATTTACTGCCTCAATAAGACCGTCAGCGCGCTGTTTTAACACCTTCTTATCCATAGTATGAAGGTTTCCGAACAACTCGATATTTTCTCTGCCAGTAAGAAATTTATAAATGGCTGCCTGTTGGGGGCATACACCGATTAATTCTTTTATCTTTCTTGGATTCTTCTTTACATCATATCCCCCAACATAAGCAGTACCACTTGTCGGATTTAGCAGACCACTAAGAATTTTAATTGTGGTGGTCTTTCCAGCCCCATTTGGACCCAATAAACCAAAGATTTCGCCTTCTTTCACTTCAAAACTTAGATCATTGACAGCGACGATATCCTCGAACTTTTTGGTAAGATTTTTAACAATAATTGCGCGCCCAGTGTTAGGGTCAAACAAATCCTCTAAACCGTTTGATGCTTTATTTGACATTATGATAATCTCATTTTTCAATGTATATATTATGATATTTGATGGTAAATATTTTATAGAATTTGATTTTTATGAAAATGTCTTAATAGTGGGTAATATTTTACGATGCAGTAGATGATGAGTGAAGAACAGATATTTCACAGTCTAGCAAAAATCTGTGGTTCAAAATATATCTCACATGATCCTAACGTATTAGAAAATTATAGTACAGATTTAAGTTTTGTAAAAGGAAAAAAGCCCTGCTATGTAGTGTGGCCAAAAAAAACTAAACATATAGAAGAGATATTAAAATTAGCAAATTCTGTGGGCTTTACAGTCATTCCTGTGAGTTCTAGATCCTCTCTTCGGTATCATGGAGATACACTCCCTCAAAAAGACAACTCTATAATCGTAGATCTGTCCAGAATGGACCGAATCTTAAGTATAGATAGAAAAAATAGAGTACTCATGGTGGAGCCGGGAGTAATTTTTAGTCAACTCATTCCGGCCCTTCAAAAGAAAGGATTAAAACTTTCACTTCCCCTCCATCCTCGAGATGGTAAATCAGTTCTGACTGTTGCTCTTGAACGAGTTCCTACGACGATCCCTCGGTATCAATGGGATAGTTCAGATCCCTTATTGTGTACTGAAGTTGTATTTGGGACCGGAGATCTCTTTCGGACAGGGACTGCTGCTGGTCCAGGGACAATTAAGCAACAAAAGAAATCGGGACAAGCACAAGTCAATCCTATGGGACCTACCCAATTTAGCCCTTTTAGGTTACTTCAAGGAGCTCAAGGAAGCTTCGGAATAGTAACTTGGGCAACTCTTAAGCTAGAATTACTACCTACTAATCAAAAAGTATTTCATATTCAATCAGAGGATCTTCAAAGTTTACTTACCCTTCAGCATGAATTATTGAAATATCGATTGGGAGATGAGCTCTTAATTTTAAACAACCTTAATCTAGCAAACCTGATTAAGGAATTGCCTAGTGAAATTGAAACATTATCCAATTCTCTAAGTAAGTGGAATTTCATTTATGTATTGTCTGGTCGTGGGAAGTTAGCTCAAGAAAAAATAACCTATCAAGAAGCAGATATTGATGATATTATCCAAACCTTAAGTCTTGACAATTCGGAGAGAGAGAGTGTTGTAAGTCCTAACTCTATCTTGAATGTACTTAATTATTCCACATCAACTCCTTGGAGAACTAGGTTGCGGGGTAGTTTTCAAGATGTTTTCTTTATTAGTTCAATGGAAAGAATCTCTGAGTTTGTATCTGTAGTAGAGAAAGAGATTTCAGAAGATATTGGCATCTATATCCAAGCCCTTAACCAAGGAACTTCATACCATTGTGAATTTGATATTTTTTATGATCAAAACAATGAAAATAGAAAGAGAATAATACAAGAAAAATTTCATAGCATTAGCACTAGTTTAATGGACGAAGGGGCTTTTTTTAATAGACCTTACGGATTATGGGCACCAGAGGTGTTTAACCGGCACCAGGTTTCAACAAAAATCACATTAGAAAAGATAAAAAAAATATTTGATCCAAATAATATATTGAATCCGGGAGTTTTGTGTTTTGATACATAAACAATATAATATTGATGATATTTATTTTGTAGGAAGTTAGAGACGTTACCATGGCCTTGAAAGAAGAAGAATACAATCAAATGATAAAACAGTGTCTTCGCTGTTCGATTTGCAAATGGATTCCCCAACTCCAGATTAAAAGTCAGAAATATGCTACTATTTGCCCTTCTATTGATAAATATAATTTTCATGCCTATAGTGGAGGGGGTCGTATTATTTTAGCCTTAGCATTAGAAATGGGCAGACTTAAGCTCTCTGAAGAGGTAAGAGATGTAGTGTATAAATGCACAGAATGTGGGGGGTGTTCGGTATCGTGTAAATTTCTGAATACGCTTGAACCTCTGGAAATAATCATGAGACTAAGAGAAAAACTTGTAGATGCAGGATATGGGCCTATGCCAGAACAACAACGGTATATTGAAGCGACGGAGAGAGTAAATAACCCTTATAATGAACTGCATGAGAAGAGACTTGATTGGTTACCAGACGATATTGAACTTGATCCTCACTCTAAAGTACTGTACTTTGTAGGGTGTACATCTTCTTATCGGAGAAAAGAAATGGCTGAGGCAACAGTTCGTATTCTCCAAAATGCTGATATTTCATTTAATATGCTTGAAGATAACGAGTATTGCTGTGGAAGTCCAATCCTAAGGACCGGGGATGTTAAAACATTCCAACAATTCCTTAATAGAAACTTGGATGCAATTGAATCAAAAGAGATTGAGACCATAATTTTTAGTTGCGCGGGGTGTTATGATACATTTAAAGTCGATTATCCTCTCTATCGGGACTATAATTTTAAGGTGCTACATACGGTGGAGTATATTGATGAATTAATCCAGCAAGGTAAATTAAAACTAACCCAAGAAGTACCTTTCACAGTTACATATCATGATCCTTGTCATCTTGGAAGAAATGCTGAGCGATATGAAGAGTGGGACGGTGATGTAGTTGATTTATTGCCTTTAATATCGATTGATGTACCTCCAAAACCAAAGAGAACGGGAGCCAAAGGAATTTATTCTGCTCCCAGAAGCATTTTAAGCAAAATTCCAGGGGTAAAATTAGTAGAAATGGAGAGGATTAAAGAATACTCTTATTGTTGTGGGGCAGGAGCAGGCGTGAAATCTGCATTTCCCGAATTCGCTATTCAAACCGCTAAAAATCGAATAGAAGAGGCTGAAGACACTGGAGCGAATGTTATTTCTTCAGCTTGTCCTTTCTGTTCAACTAATTTACAAGATGCCATAGGAGAAAGCAATTCCCACTTACGATTTCTGGATATAAGTGAGATTATACTCATGGCAATGGGAGAAGCACCAGAAAAACTAAAAAAACTCTTGACGGAGGTGACCTAGATGGTTTTGGAAGAGAATATTTTAAAGGAATTCCAAGACGTTGTTGGTCCCGAAAATATCGATGACAGTAAAGTCATCACCAATGTGTATGCTTATAATTGGTGTATGGAAATTTTTAATCACATGAATGGGAAGGCTCCTATTCCGTTTTCTCCTATTCCCAAAGCAGTTATTTTGCCCTCATCCACCGAGGAAGTAAAAAAAATTGTAATGCTCTGCAATAAATTCAACATTCAATTTAAGGCTCAAAGTACAGGATTAGGTCCTTGGAACCAACCTTCAACTGATAATTCTGTTATACTTGATCTCCGCAGAATGAATAAAATAATTAAGATAGATGAAAAGAATCTCTACGCTGTTATTGAACCATATGTAAGTGGAGCACAATTACAGGTAGAACTCATGAAATTTGGTTTAAATTG
>JAEOTL010000302.1 GCA_016839845.1 Promethearchaeota archaeon | reverse complement strand
TTTTCACCCCGTTTTCCCAGAACTTATCAGGATTTATGGTTCCTTCTTGCACTAATCGATCCCATATTTCTGAGCCCGGTAGGGCCCCAAATATATGAAATTGAGGAAAATCGATATCTAATTTTTGGGCAAATAAGAACGTATTTTTTATTTCCTCAAAGGTCTCAGTCGGGGCACCTACAATAAACGTTCCCATAATAAAATCGATTCCCATTTTCTTTGCTTTTTTAGTAGCTTCCATAGCAATTTTGGGTGTAAATCCTTTATTGAAATAATCCAAAATCCTTTGATTTGCACTCTCTATACCGAAGGAAAGTGTTCGACAACCTGCTTTTCGCATTTCAAAAAGTAACTGATTATTGACCAAATCAACTCTTTGATCACATACCCATTTAAAATGAAGTTTATTTCTTTTAATTTCTCTAAATAATTTGAGAGCCCTGCGAGGATTATTAGTAAAGTTTCCATCCACCCAGTAAAGATTTGTGTACCCCTCATTGCTGAGCAGCTCAAGTTCCTCAATAACTCGAGAAATAGATCTGGCTCTCCATGTACAATTCGATATTTTTCCTTGACTACAAAATGTACAATTGAATGTGCAACCACGACTAGATTGTATTGTGGTAAATTTACCATAATCGGCATTGAATCCTCCATAATTTTGACGGTATTCAATATCCTTACAAAGATCCCTATCTGGAAACGGAAGGTCATCAAGATTCTTAATTAAGGGACGATCTTTATTAATATGGATTTTGTTATCTTTTCTATACGTTATACCTTGAATCTCGCTTAAATTTTTATCCCTTTCTATAGTTCTTATTAACTCAAAAAAAGTTATTTCTCCTTCTCCTCTTACACATATATCAATGTAAGGGTATTTTTTTAAAATTCTATCATGATTAAAAGTCGCATGGTAATTACCAAATGCAATTTTCACATTTGGATTCCAGTCCTTGATAATTTTCGCGATAAAAGTCGCTCGTTTTCCCATATTAATATCTGTTAAAGTGTTAAATGCTACAACTTCAGGATCTAATTTCTTAACTTCTTCAAGAACTCGAGCTGTTGGAATTTTGGTCGCGTGTTGATCAATGAGATGACTGGTATATCCATTTTCTTTTAGGTATGCTGAGACATATAAGGCTCCTAAAGGAGGGTATGCCCCTGTAGTCTCATTTCCTCGTTCAATTATGTATGAGCGAGGTGCTGGATTAATAAAACATACTTTCATTGTTTTTATGCATTAATAAATATTCATAGATTAAAATCTAATTGGTTTAATTCTTATTTGGCTTGGATTGCTACATTTTTGTATTTAATATCCAAATCGTTTCGCTGTTGATTTTGTGACCTCATCTATATCTTTTCTTTCTTGATCCGAAAAATTTGGGGTATAATAGGTAGGTTTATGCAGGTGTTTGATATAGTACTTTTTTACTTTTTCAAATTGGGATTTCTGGAGCTCAGTATGATCAAGGATCTTATCTATAATCACTACTGGTGTTTCAGTTAAGTCTTCAAATCTAACTATGAGAGTTGCGTTTCTAAGTTTCTTGTTTCTGTCTAAATTATCAGCAATGTAATTATATAGTGAATTCCAGTAGTAAGCCCAACCCTTAACATATGTTGATTTTTTGCGCCATAAATTGTGGATATTCTGAATAATTTCAAAATCCCCTGCATTAATACAAGTCTGCCAATTCCCAAACTCATGGTGCCCGAGCATACTTAGCCAGTCATGGAGAAGGGTTTTTTTTCGCTCTAACTGTATAAATAATTTAGATTGCTTTATTAAAGAAGCTACATGATTAAGCGGATTTCGAATAAGTAATAAGAATTTAGCATTAGGAAATATCTTAAGGATATATTCTAATCGCGTTAAATTATAATTATTTTTTGCTATATAACGAGAAGTAGCTTGATTATAGATAAGTTTTTTAATATGAGTTTGATAAAATCTCTCAAATCGAGGATTAGAAATGTTTTTCTCGATAATATTTGATATATGTTCAGTATGACTGTTCTCGAAGAAAGCTTGCCAAAAAATCTCTTCTACTGCTTCAGAACTCTCACGAGTTACAATGATACCATCTTGATGTAGTCGTTCAAAAGGTTTTTTATAAAAAGGCGTAAATTTAATAATCTCACTAAACCAGTGAGGTATGTATGGTATAATAAGATGCTTATATCTATGTGAAGCTAATTCAGGATGTTTGCTTAACATTTCTAACACAATTGTTGTCCCAGCGCGAGCAATTCCTGTAATAAATATCGGTTTATCAACAGTTAGATTATTGATTTCATTAGTGAGCGTATAGGTTTCCCATTTATCAAGTAGGAATGAAAGCCGTTTAAATGAGTGAAGAATTTTAGTGATGATATACCCCGCATATCCCATCATTGGAAATTCGGTTGAATTCTGACTTCTTAATGTTTTGCTTTTTTTGGCCATAGCTTCTAAAATAAAGGTACTTATTTACAAAAATATTCCTATATCAAGTTATACCGTAAGTTATTTATAAAATATGATCTAAATTTATATTCTAAAGATAAACTTGAATTTTGATAGAAAATCGGATAAATGATATAGTATGTCAGAAAAAAGTATGAAGAATTGGATGAAAAACTTAATTGTATTAGGAGTATTTATAGGAGTTATAATTCTCACTGCTGAAGTAGATTGGGCTGCTGAGAATCCATCCGTAGGAATCTTTATTAGACTTTTGTGGTTGATTTGTCTTCTAAGTTTAGGCCTAATATTACCAATAGGATTTCTCTACCTAGCAGGTAATAAAATTGTTGATAGGGGAGAATCTGATAAGAAATGGTTCCTGGTTGCCTTAGTTCTTTTTTTAATAGCAAATGGGATTCCAATAGTATTCTATGTGGTTCTTGGAATTCCACCAGGTTTTCTTTTATATGTTCAATTAATACTTTTTGGAATGATTCCGGCGTTCGTTATTCAGCTGAAGAAGCTACTTCATAGAATTTTAATTATTGTGTGTCTATTCTTAGTGATAGTCGTCCCCATCGGGATCTTAGTGAATTTAGCAATAGATGGGATTTGGTATGGGGGAGTTACTGATAAAACAATGTACTATTTATCATTTTGGGGATTATTGATGACTTTTTTCTATCTTATAGTTGCAATTGGGTGGAAATTGGGAGGTGGCTCTAAAAGACAGAGTTGGAACATTTTTGTGGCAGGAACTCTTTTACAATATAGCACTCTTGAGGATTTCCTTTATTTTCTTTTAAATGGACAACCGTTGCCAGGTACTTGGCCATGGTTGAGTAATTTTGTCATCAATTTAGAGTGGCTTTTTGGTCACGTCCCTACTGATCTGGATCTTCTTATTTTTTGCTCAATTATATCTGCCATCGCAATTTTTATATTGTTTGATGGCCACGGATATATCTGGAATAAAATTAAAAACAAATAGTTTTAAAGAGATGGTAAAACAAATTGGAAATTAACCGTACTCCTAAGGAACAAGCTGCTTATGATCGGTATATGGAAGAGGTAAAAAAGTTAGAAGATAACCCGAACCAAGGTTTGGGTATATATGTTGAAGATAATGCGGAAAAATATCCTGAGAAAATCGCATTGTTCTTTAAGGAAAATTCTTGGACCTGGAAACAATTCAATGAGGAGGCAAACCTTTATGCAAATTGGTTTTTGAAACAAGGATTAAAACCGGGAGATAATGTTGCATTGATGATGGAAAATTCTCCAGAGTATCTTTTTATAGCAACTGGTATAAATAAAATACAGGGTGTCTGTGCTTTAGTAAACATCAATTTAAGAAGTCAAGCGTTAATTCATTCTATTAAAATTGTATCCCCAAAATATGTTATTATAGATGGAGATTGTTTGTCAAGCTTACTAGAGGTTATGAAGGATTTATCCTTCAAAGATGATGAAATTTTAGTAATTAATAATTCTGATATTAAACAAAGAAATTTTATAGATTTGAAAAAGCAATTGAGAGATGTTATGAATAATAATCCAACATCAACTAAAAATTCAACATTAGCTGAAACAGCTTTTTATATTTATACTTCTGGGACTACTGGGCTTCCAAAAGCAGTAATAATGCCAAACTATTCAATTTCAATTAACGGTGTTTATTATGGACACTCAGTAACTCAGGCAAATTTCAATGATATTATATTAATAAGTAATCCGCTTTATCATTCCTTATCTTTTTGTACAGCTTTGGGAATATATGTATACAAGGGTGCAACAGCTGTGTTGCGAAAGAAATTTTCAGCTTCTAACTTCTGGAAAGATATTCAAAGATATAAAATAACCTTTGTAACTTATGTTGGTGAGATTCCTAGATACATACTAAATCAACCTCCATCTGAATATGAAAAAAATCATACTCTCAAGAAAATGCTAGGTTTAGGCCTTCGCAAAGATATCTGGATAAAATTTAAAGAACGGTTCAAAATTAAACATATTTTTGAATATTATAGCTCAACCGAGGGATATGGTCCAATTGTAAACTTAGATGAAGTTCCTGGCATGATCGGAAGAAATACCAATATAAATCATGCACTGGCAAAAGTAGATCCAGAAACACTTGAGTTCTATAAAAATGGAGAGGGATTTTACATAAAATGTGAGCCGGGAGATGTTGGGATGTCCCTAATGAAAATTTTAGACATAGAAAATTTTACAAAGTATAGAAATAAGGAAAAGACTAATGAAAGAGTAATAAGAAATGTATTTGAAGAAGATGATGCATATTTCATTACTGGTGATTTACTTCAGCTTCATGATAATTTATGGTTGTCTTTTGCCGATAGAGTTGGGGATACCTTCCGTTGGAAGGGAGAGAATGTTTCAACATTAGAGGTTGAAAACTTACTTAGTACTAATGAATTAATTTCAATGAGTGCTGTGTATGGTGTAGAGATCCCCCATCATGAAGGAAAAGCTGGAATGGCAGCATTAATAGTTGATCCCGAGATAGGTTTTAAACCAAATGATATTTCTGAGTTTGTTCTAAAGGTTTTACCTAAGTACTCAATTCCCCTTTTCATTCGGATTCGGCAAGAACTTGAAGTGACGGGAAGCAAAAAAATAAGAAAGTCCAATCTTCGACGTGAAGGGTATAATATCAATGAAATTAATGAACCACTCTACTTTTGGGATTTAACAGAAGACAAATACATCAAATTTGATACCTCAATATATAATAAACTAATGAAAGGGAAAATACGGGTTTAAAAGATGAATAGTATCGAAAAAATAAACTTTGATGGTAAAAAAATTCTGGTAACTGGAGCTGCCGGTTTTATTGGCAGTCATTTAGTATCAAAACTCCTTGAACTTGGGGCAGAATTGGTTGGATTGGATAATCTGTATAATGGAAAAATGGAAAACCTGGAAGATATATCGAATAAAACAAATTTTGAATTTATAAAAGGTGATATTCGAGATCTTAATCTTTTATTAGAGATAATGAAAGATATTGACATTATTTACCATGAAGCTGCATTTACAAGTGTTCCTCAGTCAGTTAAAATGCCCCAATCATGTAATGATGTTAATGTTACTGGGACATTAAATCTTTTGAATGCTGCCAGAAAAAGGGATGTATCAAAGATAATCTTCGCTTCAAGCTCAGCAGTTTACGGGGATACTCCAACCCTACCTAAAAAAGAAGATATGCCTAGAATCCCAATTTCACCTTATGGTGTGACAAAATTAACGTGTGAGGCTTATATGAGCACTTACTATCAAGTTTATGGCTTGAAAACGATTTCACTGCGATATTTTAATGTATTCGGTCCAAGACAGGAAGACTCACCTTACAGTGGGGTCATCGCAATTTGGCTTGGTAGAATTCTTAAAAATAAGGAATTAATAATATTTGGGGATGGGGAACAGTCACGAGATTTTACCTATGTGGATGATATTGTTCAAGCTAATCTTCTGGCAACTAAAAGTGAAGCTTTTGGAGAAATACTTAATATTGGGGCAGGATCGCCTATTACTTTAAAAAATCTGGCAAATTTAATGCTAAAAATAGCAAATAAGCAGGATTTGGAGGTTAAATTGGCTGATCCGAGACCAGGGGATATTTTACACAGTTATGCAGATATATCAAAGGCGCAAAATTTGATTCACTTTAAGCCATCTTTCACTACGGGAGAGGGATTAAGAAATTACTTCAGATGGCACAAGAAAAAATTCGGCGTAAATTTACAAATTACTTGAACACCTTACTTCTGAAAAGTCTTAATTTGTGAGTCCGACTCGTTTTTCATGTTTCTTATGCTCCCGAAAAAGCTTAAGAGATCTTTTATAGCTTTCAATTTTTTAGATTTTAATATCAAGTTAATCCCCTTTTTTCTAAACATTCTCATAAAAGTATTTTTCCACCCTCGTTCAAAATAACCATAGTAATATGCTTTCGATAAGAGTTGTTCCAATTTTTCCTTTGAGAGGTTGTTTAGTCGATTTACTGCAGTTGTAAAGTTGTATTCATCCCAATTGTGAGAAAGTAGATAATCCTTTTCGATCAAAATTTCTCTGAATTTGGTTCCGGGTAAGGGAGTCATTATGGAATATAGTGGAAAATCTATTCCTAATGCTTTAACAATTTTTATCATATGGTCTATGTCTTTTTCTTCTTCATCCAAGCTAGAACCAACTAACATACTCCCAATTATTACTATATCGTTCTCATGAAGAATTTTGATTGCTTCTATAATTTCTTGCATTTTGACTTTTTTCTGAATATCATCCAAGGATTCCTGTTTGAAAGATTCAATACCAAGGAAAAATAACCAAAAGCCAGCCTTTGACATCTTTTTAATTACGTCAGGATTATTCTTGATAACATCTATTCGACTTTGACAGGTTATATCCAACTTAATTCCTTCTTTTATTATTAGATCGCAGATTTTTTCTACTCTTTTCACGTTTGCGGTAAAATTATCATCCACAATCAAAACATTGGTATATTTTCTTTTATTATTAATAATCTTTAGCTCTTGAATCACACGTTCTGGACTTTTGGTTCTATAGGTCCCTCGACAAAAGATATGTACATTGCAAAAAGTACAATTAAACGGGCATCCTCTTGATGTCTCTAATACATCAAAAGGCATCTGAAAAATCTGGAATAAAGATTTTTTATCTCTCAGATTACTTGCGGGGTATGGTAAGCTATCTAAATTTTTAATTAACGGACGATCTTCATTATCTATAACGCGTCCATTGATTTTATATGATATCCCTTTTATCTTTTCCAAATCAATATTAACAATTAACTCCCGAAAGGTGATTTCTCCCTCTCCCCTAACGACAACGTCTACGAAGGGATACTTTAAAAGATCAGAAGGGGCAAAAGTTGGATGCCATCCACCTAGTATAGTTGCATATCCAAGTGATTTAGATTTTTTAGCAATTTTCAATACAAAATTAATCCCAATAGTAAAACAACATGAAATACCAACAACATCAGGTTTGAAATCCTTAATCTCGTCCATAATTTCATCGAAGTTTAAGTTCCTTGTTTTGCCATTAATTAATTTCACTTCAACTAGATCTAAGATACTTGCAGCAAGGTATTCTAAACCCAATGCTGGAATAGTGAAATTATCTGTAATACTCTTAGTTTTATAATTAGGATTTACTAAGGCTACTCTTTGAATTTTTTTTGTCGTAAGTTTCATTTTATATCATTTTTTATCTTTTTCTTCTTATTTCTTCAGCCATAGTAACAATTTCTACTAATTGACTATTCACATCGTGAGTGCGAATTATATGGGCCCCATTAAAAACTGCTATCGCAGTTGAAGAAAGAGTACCATTTAATCGATCATCTGGATTAGGAAGATTTAGTGTTGTTCCAACAAAAGATTTTCTTGAAATTGCTACTAAAATCGGTTTTTGAAGACTGCTAAGCTTATCTAAGTTCCCTATAATTTTTAAATCATAAGTATGGTTTTTTTCCTTAACCCATTTACCAATTCCAGGATCTATGATTATTTTTGTCTCATCATACCCACTTAATCTAAGCTGATTTATCGTTTTTTTAAACTCAGAATAAATCTCATCAATAGTAAATATATCGCCAGGAACTACTTTCGAGGCCATCAAAATGACAGGAAGGGCATTTTCGATTATAAAGTCTTGGAGAGACGGATCAGTCTTTAAACAGCTTATATCGTTAATTATAAGTTTCTTTGAATAATCTTGAGACATATTATAAGCAATTTGAGCAACACGTTTATATTGGGTATCGATGGATATTATGATATCTTCGGGAATTATGCTACAAACAACTTCCAATGCAGATTGAACACGCTTTATTTCTTCATCTAACGTGATTTTCACTGACCAAGGAGCAGTAGAACGTCCACCTATATCAATTATTTTTGCTCCATTTCCAATCATTTGTGTTGTAGCATTACTAATTGATTTTGCATCAGAGTATACCGATCCTTGATAGAAACTCTCAGGGCTTAGATTCAAGACTCCCATTATGACAGTGGGGAAATCATCCCCGATCTCTAAGGATTCAAATAATTTAGCATGTATCTTATTCATAGACTATATAGAAAATGAACAAAGTATATCAAATAAGTTTAATTCTTTTTAACTACAATGGAATTATTTTCAATTAAGCTCCCCCTCATTAAAGAAAAGGATGATTTGCTTCGTATAATTATTGATAATATTAGAAAACGCGAAAAATCATTGATTGAAGGAGATATCATTGTAATCGCTGAAAAAGTAATTGCTACATCTCAAGGAAGAGTTGTAAATTTATCTGAGGTCACCGATATATCAGAAAAAGCTAAAAATTTAGCAGATGAGTATGATATGGATGAGAGATTTGTGGAACTTATATTGCAAGAAGCTTCGATGATATTGGGAGGAATGACTCATGTTATCTTAGCCCAAGTAAATGATTTTCTAATTGCAAATGCTGGTATAGACCAATCAAATGCCGGACCAAATAGAGTAGTTTTACTTCCAAAACAACTTAAAAAAACTGTATGGGAATATTGGAAAAACTTAAGAAAAGAATTTAATATACGAAATTTAGGGGTTATAATATCAGATTCAAGAGTCCAACCTCTGAGAAAAGGAACAATTGGGATAGCCATTGCGACAGCAGGATTTGAACCGGTTGAGGATCTCCGAGGTCATCCTGATCTCTTTAATAGGCCCATGGAAATTACGATGAGAGCGATAGCAGATGATCTTACCAGCGCAGCTCAATTTCTTCTAAGTGAAGCTGATCAACAAACCCCAGTAGTTATTATAAGGAATAGTAATGTTGAATTCACAGAAAATCCTCAATTAACTCCTGAGATGGCTCCGGAAGAGTGTCTATATATGAATATTTTCTCTAGATATCTTCTTAGAAAACAAGAAGAAAAGTAAATTTTGGTTATTTTTTAAAATACGTAAACTGTGATATGAAATGAATAGCCTCTCCCAAATAAATAGGAATCAGATTAAATCTGCAGCTAAAGTACTTGCGAGAGCTTTTTTAAACGATCCTTTATACATTGCTTATTTTCCAGATTCTAGTAAAAGAATTGATCAGAATTATCATTTAATGAATAACAGCATTCTCTATTGTATGAGATACGGTGAAATTTTTATTACATCATCCAAATTAGAAGGTGTTGCTCTATGGCAGTTAAATGAACCGAGGAAAAAAAAGGAAGATGATCCCTTTAAATTATTTTTGAATTGGATTAATTTTTCTTTAGCAATCGCATTGGGTAAAGACCTAGAAACGGTTCAATCTATTTATAGTTATACACATTCAATACATTACAAACTCGTGCCATCACGCCACTGGCATTTTTTTATCCTTGGCGTGGATCCGCAATTTCAAGGGAAGGGGTATGCGAGCCGTTTGATTAAACCTATGCTTGCTCGGATAGATAAAGATCACTTACCGTGTTATCTAGACACGAATAATGAAAAGAATGTTGACCTCTATCAATACTTTGGTTTCAAAACATTGAAAAAATACCAAATTCCCGATACAGATGTTATGAATTGGTCAATGATAAGGGAAAATTCAGAATAATTTTACCCACTCAAAACTAAGTTGAACCTTCTTCTTCTGATTTTGAAATGTTGTCAACTTCACTTCTCATCCTTATTTTACTACCAATAGCCCCTCCTATTGCACCACATAAAGTTGAAGGTAATATGACAATTAAGATGTAGAAAAGAGAATAAAAAATAAGAAATCCTAAAGGAGAGACACCTCCAAATATCAAATAGCCCAAGAAAATACCTAATGCGCCACTCATTATCCCTAGCTTAATTTTTAGGTTGAAATATCCCGCGACAAACCCAAATATTACACCTAAAAAATATCCGATAAAAAAGTAGAGAGAAGGAAATGCCAAAAAAGGTAGACAATTTAACACTCCTGTGAATACTATACCAGTGATAAAATTCTTATCTTGATATTTTCTGTAAATGAGAAATGAAAGAATGATAAAAATCGCAACTATAATAAGATAAAGTACAAGACCCATTCCAATTATTTCAGGAGATACCAAGACTTTTACCTATTTGTTTAGTATATAGTACTTTATAATTAAAATTCATGATATGAACTCCAAAATTATAGGTAATTTTTTAAATTTATCAGTTAGATTTTTTTGAAATCCAGAATAAAATAGGATATATTAATCGGTTTAAATTTGAATAAGAAAATGAAGGAATCAAAATATCTAACAATTGGGGAGGCTCTTAAAAGCGACTCCACCTCTGTTAATTTGAGAGGGTGGGTATATAGAGAAAGAAAATCCAACAAATTTGTCTTCATTGTTTTAAGAGATGGATCTGATATAATACAATGCGTCATTTCAAAAAATAAAGACCCGAAACTCTTTGAAAAGGCAGAAAAACTAACCATCGAATCATCAGTAATGGTTTCAGGGGAGCTAAAGAAGGACGACCGTGCACCTACTGGCTATGAAGTTTCGGTCACTGAATTGGAAATTATCCAAATTGCTGAACCCTTCCCGATTACAGAATATCAATCACCTGAACTTCTCTATGATAATCGACACTTATGGTTAAGATCAAGAAAATTAACAGCTATCCTAAAAATCCGACATACTATTGTAGGGGCAATTCATGAATTCTTCAGAAAGCGAGGATATTATGAATTCGATGCACCAATTTTCCAACCAAGTATGTCAGAAGGAGGATCCACTTTATTCGAAGTTAAATATTTCAAGGATACAGTGTATTTAAGCCAATCATGGCAATTATATGCTGAAGCAGGAATATTTTCCCTTGGAAAGATTTATAATATGGGTCCAACCTTTAGAGCGGAAAAATCAAAAACTTCACGACATCTCTCAGAATTTTGGATGGCTGAAATGGAAGCCGCATTTATGCAACTTGACGAGGTTACTGAAGTTGCTAAGGATGAGATCAGATTTATAATTCAACAGGTTTTAGATAATAACAAGAAAGAGCTTGAAATTTTAGAAAGGGATATTAATTTACTCGAAACCTATGCTAAAGTAGAATATCCCACAATTAAATATGCCAAAGCTTTAGAGATTCTCAACGATAAATATAATATGGATGTTCCTTGGGGTAAAGATTTAAGAACCAATGAGGAAGCAAAAATAGCTGAACATTTTAAGGTTCCCGTAGTAGTTACCCATTACCCTACCGAGATAATGGGATTTTATAAACCTCCCAGTGAAGAGAATTCTAAAGAGGCATTGTGCTTTGATATGCTGGCACCAGAAGGATATTGTGAAATCATTGGTGGCTCTGAGAGAAGTTTATTAGTAGATAACATGAAGGAAAGGTTAAGGGCTGATGGAGAGGATCCAGAAACATATGCATGGTATTTTGATTTAAGAAGGTTTGGTAGTGTCCCTCATTCAGGATATGGCGTAGGTGTAGAAAGAGTTATTTCTTGGATCTGTGGTTTGGATAATATTAAGGATGCTATTCCTTTCCCTAGAACAATGTTAAGAAAATCACCTTAAACAAAGGGGTAGAAGACAAGAAATAAGAGTAATTAAATAGATCCTTTTCCTTAATTATTTAAAAGTGTGGTTTTAGACAAATGAAACTCCATGAATACATGGCATTCGAACTCATAGAAAAAATAAAGAATAAAGAAATTACCATTGAAGAGGTAATTCATCAAACTTTCGATCGAATAGAAAAAATTGAAAGAGTAGTTCATTCATTTGTCTATTTAACGAAGGAAGAAGCAATAAAAAAAGCAAAAAAATTAGATAATAAGTTAAAATCAGGAGAAAAGATAGGTAAGCTTTATGGGTTACCGATCGGAATAAAAGATCTGATTTGTATAAAGGATACGCCAACAACTTGCGGTTCAAAAATTTTAGAATCATATTCCCCACCTTATAATGCAACCATAATTGAGCAATTAATTGACAAAGAAGGAGCAATCTGCGTTGGGAGAACAAACATGGATGAATTTGCTATGGGTTCTTCAACTGAAAATAGTAGTTATGGTCCAACTTATAACCCTTGGGATCTAGAACGTGTTCCTGGGGGATCAAGTGGCGGTTCAGGTACATGTGTAGCTTCTGGTCAAACAACTGTATCCTTGGGGAGCGATACTGGAGGAAGCATCAGATGTCCAGCTTCCTATTGTGGAATTGTTGGGTTGAAACCCACTTATGGAAGAGTTTCTAGGTACGGTTTGATTTCATATGCAAATTCTTTAGATCAAATTGGTTCTTTATCGAGGTGTGTATATGATACCGCCATGTTATTGGAAGTAATAGCGGGATTTGATCCTCTCGATTCCACCTCAGTTGATATAAAGGTAGATAAATATACTGATAATCTAAAAACTCCTATAGAAGAATTAGTCATTGGGATTCCTCAGGAATTCTTTGTTGAAGGATTGGAAAAGGGAGTGAAAAACAAAGTAACTAAAGCAGTTGAGAAATTAATTGGCTTGGGATGCAAAACTATAGATGTATCTTTTCCTCATCTAGAATACGCAATTCCTACATATTATATCATTGCCATGAGTGAAGCTAGTTCCAATTTAGCCAGGTATGATGGACTCAGGCATGGGAGAATGAGTGATAATAACAAAGGGGATGTCTATGAGGTATTTAGCAGAACAAGAGGAGAAAAATTCGGTAGTGAAGTTAGAAGAAGAATCATACTGGGGAGCTATGCCCTCTCTGCAGGGTATTATGATATGTTTTATATGAAAGCATTGAAGGTAAGGACTTTAATAAAGGAAGATTTTCAGAATGCTTTTAAGAAGTGTGATGCAATAGTTAGTCCGACAATGCCTACAACAGCATTTAAAATTGGTGAATTAGTAAATGATCCCCTTCAAATGTATTTAATGGATATATTAACTTGCCCAGTAAATCTTGCTGGTTTACCTGCACTCTCGATTCCTTGTGGTTTTGACGAAAAAGAGCTCCCTATAGGATTTCAAATAATTGGTGATTATTTTGATGAGAAAAAGATTCTAAATATAGGGCACTTACTTGAACAAGAGATCAATATCTACCGGAAACTACCTCACATTACAGATCAGGGAAATTAGTATGAGTTCGTTATATGAAGATGTAATCATTGGATTAGAAGTGCATATTCAACTTACGAACCTTACCACAAAATTATTCTGCAGTTGTGATGCAGATTACAGAGGTTCTGAACCAAACACTTATAATTGTCCAATATGTTTAGGTTTGCCTGGGTCATTGCCCGTTGTAAATAAGAAAGCTATCGAATTTGCTACAAGATTAGCATTGGCACTGGAATGTGAAATAAATAATACTATGTTCTTCTTTCGGAAAAACTATTTCTACGTAGACCTTCCTAAGGGTTTTCAAATCAGTCAATACAATAAAGCGGGAGGCAGAGCTTTTGCAGACGGTGGGAAAATATCAGTGAGATTAAATGGAAAGAGAAAAGAAATAAGGCTTAACAGAATCCATCTAGAAGAAGATCCAGGGCGATTGGTACACAAGGGTTCCATCGCAACTTCTCCTTTTACATTAGTAGATTACAACCGATCTGGTATTTGTCTTATTGAGATTGTATCAGAACCAGAAATCAACTCTCCAGAAGAAGCGAGAGAATACCTTAAACAGTTAAAATCTATCGTCCAATATACGGGTATCTCAAATTTGGATTTAACTGGAGCTGCTAGAGTTGATGCAAACATATCAATAAAAGGACATGAACGAAGTGAAGTTAAAAATATTAGCAGTTTTAGAGAAGTTGAACGGGCACTAAAATGGGAAATCCAACGGCAAAAGAATTTACTAAAACGGGGAAAAGAATTAATCCAGGAAACGAGACATTGGGATGATAAAAGAAGAATCACTATATCACTAAGGACAAAGGAATATGAAGCAGACTACAGATATTTTCCCGAAGAAGATTTGGCTCCAATCGAATTAGATCGTGAATTTATTCAGAGAGTTAGAGAAGAATTACCAGAAATGCCGAGAGAAAGAGCAATAAGACTCCGTCGAGATTATAACTTATCTGAATTTGACTCAGATAATTTAGTTTTGGATAAGAATATTGCTGATTTTTATGAAGATGGTGTTAATTCTGATCCATCATTTGGACCGGTTGAATATAAGCAATATTGTAATTGGTTGATGAATGATATATCCAGGATGTTAAACAAGCAAAACAAAACTATAAAAGATACGGAACTCCATCCACACCAAGTTGTCGATTTGATCAATCATATTAAAGAGGGAAAAATAACAACTAAAATCGCAAAAACCTTTATCGGTGAAATGGTTGATGGTATATCGATTTTTAAACTTATCGAAAAAAAAGGTAAAAAAAGAATTTCTGATGAGGAAATCATAGAGAAGGCATGCTATGAATCAATAGAAGAAAACCCAAAAATTGTCGAAGATTCCCGTACAAATCCTAAAGCGATAGAAGCCCTAATAGGGAAAGTTATGGGGAAAACGAAAGGTCAAGCTGATCCGGGTATTACACGTCGAATATTGGAAAGATTATTACATGAAACGAAGAATAATGGTTAACTAATTATAATAACACAATCTACTACTTGAAAAAAAAGAGAAAAAAAATTATAACCACTTCTTGAGTTCTGAACTAGCAGCATCTAATTTTAAATTGATTATTCCAAGTTTAGCTTCTTTGGTAGTTATTATAGACAAAATATTTCCTTCGATTTCACTAAAAAGTATTTTCCCCTTTTCAGATTCAA